>NZ_LZIX01000276.1:0-30887 GCF_001666955.1 Mycobacterium sp. E735
CTGCGTGATCCCGATGGGCCGCATCGACGACGCGATGTGGCTGGCCGGCCAGCCCGACGTGATATTCACCTGCTTCGGCGACATGATGCGCGTCCCCGGCTCCAACGGCAGCCTGCTGGACGCCAAGGCGCGCGGGGCCGACGTGCGGTTCGTCTACTCGCCGCTGGACGCGCTGAAGATCGCGCTCGACAACCCGGACAAGCATGTGGTGTTCTTCGCCATCGGTTTCGAGACGACCGCGCCGTCGACGGCCGTGACCCTGGTACGGGCGCGCGAACAGGGGCTGACCAATTTCAGCGTGTTCTGCAACCACGTGATGATCGTCCCGCCGATCAAGGCCATCCTGGAATCGCCGGACCTGCGACTGTCGGGGTTCATCGGCCCCGGGCACGTGTCGACGAAGCAGGTGAATATCACGTCGGGCTGGCCGGCCAGCCACATCGCGTCGTCGATGCGGCCCATCGGGATCACGCAGACCGGACACCCGGGGCCGTGCACGAGTTCGACGTTCTCGGGCAGCAGGTGCTCGATGCCATGCCGGTAGATGGTGTGCGTGTGACCGCCGCACACCTCCATGAACTTGAACTGCGCACCGTCGGTGCCGGCAAGTCGCCCGATGGCGCCCAGCAGCTTTCGCGCCGCGGCCGGGTCGCGGAACTCGTCAACGAATTTCATGACGGTCCTTCCTTCTCAGACGATCGACGACGAGTCGAAGGCTTGAATCTCGGTGTCGTAGGCGTCGCCGAGTTTCTGGACGGCCGCCAGGGTGAGCAATGCCTCGGTCTCGTCGATTTTGGCCATCGCGAACCCGACGTGGACCAGTACCCAGTCGTCAGGCTCGGGCATGTCGTCCTCCAGCAGCCGCACGCTGATGGTGCGCTGCACCCCGCTCACGTCCACCTTGGCCAAATAGTTTGCGGGATCGGTGATCTCGACGATCCGACCCGGAATGCCCAGGCACACTTTCGTACTCCTCTCTGGTGGCGACCCGCTGCGCCCGGCTCCGCCGCGCTTGCGATCGCCACGCCCTCAACAGATCCGCGGCAGCGGATCTCCGACGAGCATGTCGACGATCCGCGTGCCGCCGAATCCGGTTCGCAGCACCACGCTTTCGGCTGGTTCGGCGACGATTTCGCCGACCTCGGCCGCGCCGGTGCCCAGCGGGTGCGACCGCAGCGCGGCCAGCCCGGCGTCCGCCTCCTGCGGCGCCACGACGGCGATGAACTTGCCCTCGTTGGCGACGTACAGCGGGTCGATACCGAGCAGCTCGCAGGCGCCGTTCACCATGGGCGCCACCGGAAGCCGCTCCTCTTCGAGCAGCACGCCGAGGCCGCAGGCCTGGGCCAGTTCGTTGCACACGGTGCCCACCCCGCCCCGCGTCGCGTCGCGCATCCACCGGGTGGACGGCGCGGCCGCCATCAGCAGCTCCACCAGGGGGCTGACCGACGCGGTGTCGGAGGCGATGTCGGCCTCGATGGCCAGGTCGCCGCGCGCGAGCATGACCGCCATGCCGTGGTCGCCCATCGACCCCGACAGCAGCAGCTTGTCACCGGGCCGCACCGCCGCCGCAGACAGCGCGCGCCCCGCGGGAATGACACCGGCCCCGGCGGTGGTGACGAACACCCCGTCGGCGGCGCCCTTCGGCACCACCTTGGTGTCGCCGGTGACGATTCGCACGCCCGCCGTGGCGGCCGCCGCCGCCATGTCGGCGACGATCTCCTTCAACTCGGCGATGGGAAAACCCTCTTCGAGCACGAACGCCGCCGAGATCCACGACGGCACGGCGCCGGCCATCGCGAGGTCGTTGCAGGTGCCGTGCACGGCGAGCGCGCCGATGGAGCCGCCGGGAAAGCGCCTGGGCTGCACCACGAACGAGTCCGTGGACATCGCCAGGCGCTCGCCGCCGGGCAGGGTCAGGACCGCGCTGTCACCGAGTGACTCCAGCAGCGGGTTGCGAAACGCCTCCATGAACACGGCGTCCACCAGCGCCGCGGAGGCCTTGCCGCCCGCGCCGTGCGCGAGCGTCACGTGGTCGTCGAGGAGGCGGGGGCGGCGCCTGCGGAACGATTCGATCCGCTCGATCACCTCGCCCTCGGCGAAGCGTGGCCCCGACGAAAGGTATTCACCCGCCGACTTGTTCATGCCGCCCCCAGACCGTGCTCGCCGCGGAGATGTTGATGCACGCTGCGCCACAGCTGGTAGCCCAGCAGCGCCTGCGATTCCTGGATCCGGTGCACGCTTTGCGAACGGACGATGAAGCAGGCGTCCACATCCGGGTTGTTCGCGAAGGCGCCGCCGTCGTAGCCGGCGAATCCGATGGTGTACAGGCCGCGCTGACGCGCTTCGGCCAGCGCGGCGAGCAGGTTGGGCGAGCCGCCGCTGGTCGACATGGCGATCGCGATGTCACCGGCGGTCGCGCGGGCGATCAACTGCCGGGCGAACACCAACTCGAATCCGACGTCGTTGCCCAGCGCGGTCAGGATGGCCTGGTCGGTGGTCAGCGGCCACGCGGGTAACGGCTTGCCGACCGGGGGCCGGGCGAACAGCCTTGCCAGCGTGGTGGAATCGGTGCAGCTGCCGCCGTTGCCGAAGGTGAACATCCGCCCGCCCGCGGTGAAACGGCGCGCCAGCTCGGCGGCCGCCTGACCGAGCAGTGCGGCGTTGGCCTCCAGCGTCGATCGCCGCAGTGCCAGGCTCTCGGCGGCCTTGGCCTGCGCCGACGCGGCCAGGTCGGCCAGCAGGGAGGCGGGATCGTCTTCCTGGGCGTCGATGAACGGGTACAGGAAGTTGGTGGGTTCGTCCGCGGGACTCATCGGCCCTCCTCGTCTTCCAGTCTGCCGATCGCCATGCCCGCGTGCACGAGGATCAGCTCGCCGGCTTCGACCGGCTCGATCAGCGTGGTCACCACGGTCTCCACGCCCCGCGCGGTGCGCACGACGGCGTGCCCGTCGGCCGACGCGGTCACCGCCTCGCCGGGGCGTCCCTCGTCGCTGCACGTGACGCAAACCGACTCGGAGTGTTCGGGTTTGAGCAGGCCGGGGTGTTCGAAACACACGTGGGTCAGCTCCCACAGCAGGTGGTAGAACAGCACGAAGCCACCGGTCGCGGGCACGCGCGGGTCGGGGTCGTCGAGCCACAGCACGTGGTCGGCCATCCCCGCAGGGGGCCGTTCGCCGCTGCCGATCCAGATCGTAGTGGCCCCCCACGCGGGTGCGCGCCGCATCACGGAGCGGACCTGCGCCTCGTCGGCGCCGGCAACCGCGACCACGATGTCGCCGGGGCGCACCGAGACCCGCACCAGGTCCACGAGGTCGGGCCCGGTCAACGCCACCGCGGGCAGCGCTCTTTTGCCCATGATGACCGGGTGGACGAATTCGACCGCGATGTGCAGCGCGTGCGGTTCCCACGACGGCGCGATGGACCACATGGTGGCGCCGGCGGCGAAGCGCCTGGCCAGCGTGAAGGCGGTGGCAGCGAGGTCTTCGGCCAACTCGGCGCCCAGCCCGCGATCGATGGCCGTGGTGGTCATGGGTCAGCCCTCCTCCTGCGCGGTCAGCATGGCGATCGCGGCCTGGCCCAGGGCGAGTCCGCCGTCGTTCGGCGGCACGGCGTGGTGGGTCAGCACCTCGAACCCGGCCAGCCGCAACCGTTCTCGACATGCTCTCAGCAACAACACGTTCTGGAACACCCCGCCGGTAAGCCCCACCAGCCGGGTGGTGCCGGCCACCTGGGCGACCGCCTCGGCGACGGCGACCGCGACGGCCCGGTGAAACGCCGCGGCCAGCGGCGCGGGTCGCGCGCCGGCGCCGAGCGCGGACACCAACGCCCGCACCAGGGGGGCGGGGTCGATCACCCCGTCGGCGCGCACGGTGAGCGGCAGCGGCGGCCCGTCCTGCGCGTCCGCCGATTCCGCCAGTGCCTCCAGCTCGATGGCGGCCTGGCCTTCGTAGTCGATGCGGTGCCGCACCCCGAGCAGCGAGGCGACCGCGTCGAAGAGGCGGCCCATGCTCGAACAGGGCACGCATCCGGTTCCCGTCTCCAATTGTGAACGGGTGATGCGTAATTCGTCTCGATTCGCGGCGGCGACGGGCGCCAGGTCGGGGGTCCAGCCGATGCCGGCGGACCACAATTGGGACAGCGCCATCCGCCATGGGTTGCGCACCGCGGCGTCACCGCCGGGCAGCGGGACCGGCAGCAGGTGGCCCGCCCGGACGAATCGGTGGCTGTCGGTGCCGAGCCGCAGAATTTCGCCGCCCCAGATGGTCTCGTCGCATCCGTAGCCGGTGCCGTCGAAGGAGACGCCGATGACGGGTTCGCCGAGGCGTCGGTGCTCGGCCAGCAGCGACACGACGTGCGCGTGGTGGTGCTGAACGAGGTCCAGCGGTCGGGCGTCCGCGCGACGCTCAGCCCAGCTTCGGGTGTGGTACCCGGGATGCAGATCGGCGGCCAACCGCGCCGGCTCGCCGCGTATTTCGCTGAGCTGGGTCACCGCCCGCTCGAACGCGCGCAGCGTCTCCCAGGTGCCCATGTCGCCGATGTGCCCGGACAGGTACGCCCGCGGGCCGTCGGTGAGGCAGAACGTGTTCTTCAATTCCCCGCCGACGGCCAGCACGGGCGGGCCGGGGATATTCAGGTCGACCGGCAGCGGCGCGTAGCCACGGGAGCGGCGGATCGGCAGTTCGCGACCGTCGACCACACGGACCACCGAGTCGTCGCACGGGACATGGATCGGGCGGTCGTGGTCCAGGGTCGCATCGCAGAGCGCCGGAAGGCGCTGTGCCGCATCGTCGTCGGTGAAGCAGATGGGTTCGTCGGAGCGGTTGGCGCTGGTGAGCACGAGTGCGTCGGGCACCGGCGCGGGGGCGCCCGGGACGGGCGCCAGGAGCAGGTGATGCAGGGGGGAGTACGGCAGCATCAGGCCGAGCAATGGGCTGCCGGGGGCGACCCCGTCGGCGACCGGGGCGTCCGGCCGGCGCTTGAGCAACACGATCGGGCGGGCGGGGCCGAGCAGCACCGCCGCCTCGGTGTCATCGACGTAGGCGTAGCGGCGCGCGACGTCGAGGTCGCGAACCATCATGGCAAAAGGCTTGGCACCGCGGGCTTTTCGCATGCGCAGCGCGGCGACCGCCGTGTCGTCGACGGCGGCGCAGGCCAGGTGGTAGCCGCCGATGCCCTTGATGGCGACCACGGCGCCCGAGGCCAGCGCGCGTTGGCCGGCCGCCAGCGCGGCGTCCGCCCCGTCGACGGGCCCCGCCGCCGACCGGAACCGCAGGGACGGCCCGCAATCGGGGCAGGCGATGGGCTGCGCGTGGAACCGGCGATCCGCCGGGTCGTGGTATTCGGCGGCGCAGCGTTCACACATGGCGAACCCCGCCATGGTGGTGGCCGGCCGGTCGTAGGGCAACTCGCGGATGATGGTGAATCGCGGTCCGCAGTTGGTGCAGGTGACGAACGGGTGGCGGTAGCGCCGGTCGCGCGGGTCGAACAACTCGGCTACGCAGTCCTCACACACCGCGACGTCGGGCGGAATCGGAGTCGTTCCACCGGGGGCGGCCCGGCTGGCCACGATCCGGAACCCCCGCCCGCAGCCGGCATCGGCGGCAACCTCGCGGACCGTAACGTCGCTGATTCGGGCCAGCGGCGGCGCCTCTGCGCGCAGGCGCCGGCCGAATTCGGCCAGGCGTGCCCGTTCGCCCTGCACCTCGACGAAGACGGCGCCGGAATCGTTCCCGACGAAACCGGACAAGCCGAGCTCGGTCGCGATGCGGTGGACGAAAGGCCGGAAGCCAACCCCCTGCACGACACCGGTCACGGTGAAGCGCTGCCGAATGTCGTCGTGCCGCAGCAGCAGGGGGGACGCGGTCATTTCAGCCGTCCTCCGGAAGGTCGAACGGGTCGGTGCGGCCCCTGCCCATCAGCTCGAGGCCGGCCATCGCCTGCTCGGCGCCCTCGCGGTCCGTCTTCTCGACGGCGAAGCCCATGTGGATGATTATCCAGTCGCCGGGCGCGAACGTCTCTTCCGGCAGCATGCCGACGTTGACCTTGCGCTGTTCGCCGGTGACGTCGACCAGCGCGAGCTGGCCCTCGTAGCCGTCCAGCATCCGGATAACTTGGCCGGGGATCCCCAAACACATGGCTCAGCGGTCCTCTCGGCCGGCGGCCACCGGGTGTGACTGCAGCGCCGCGACGATCTCCTCGACGGCGCGCGCGGCGCGGGGAACCGCCCTGGCCACCGGTTCGGTGAGGCCGATGCCTTCCTCGACGCTGCCCGCCTCGCACCCGACGACGACCGTGTACGGGGGATTGCCGCCCAGCGCCCGCAGGCTGGCGAACACCGCGGCCGGATCCATGCTGTGACCGTCGAAACCGGTTGTGGCCGAATTCGATTCATGGTCGGCCTGGAAGACGTGCAACGTGCCCGGGTTGCCGCGGCTGGGCACGGCGTCGACGAGGACGAGCGTGTCCCAGTCCTCGAGCAGGTCGTAGGCCAGGTGCATGCCACTGATGCCGTAGTCGGTGACGCGGACACTCGGATCGTCCCGGGAGATCTCGGCGGTGCGGATCACTTCGGACCCGAAGCCGTCGTCGCCCAGGAAGATGTTGCCGATGCCGGCTACCAGGATGCGCGCTGTCATTCCCCGGGCCGGTTACATCCGCCTGAGCTTGAGGTACCGGCGAGCATCGGGCAGGGATACCACCCCAAGCACCAATCCGGCCGCGAGCACCAATGCGATGATCGCGACGAATATCCAACCGAGGATCTCCATCTGAAAACTCCTTTCACGAGTTTGCCGGGCTGCGTTGACCTTCCACAGGCTCGATTTCGTCGGGGGAGAAGTACAGGTACCGGCCGTACCAGTCGTGCAGGTCGGCGGCCGGGTCGTCCTCGACGACGACGCCGACGTGCTTGTTGCCCTCGACGTCGGAGTGCACGGAGGTGACGCGGGCCGTCTTGCCGGCGACGAAGATGTCCTGCGCGTCGGCGTTTCGCCTCGGCCGCAACCGAACCTGGCTACCGCGCGCCACCCGGATCCCGTTCACCAACACCGCGTCGATTTCGGGACGAACCGCGTTGTCGGCCAGTGGGTCCCACCAATCGACCCCCTCGGGAACCTCCGGGACGAGACCCGGGACCGGGTCGCGCAACACACCGTGCAGGCGAGCCATCGCCTCGGGAGACATGGCCTCGCACTGATCGATGATCCGCGCCGCCCGCGGATCGGTGGCCCGGGCCTGGGCCTTCTCCTCGTCCGTCATCGTCATCACGCGCAGGGTGAGGATCTCGTCGATCTCCGTGCAGTCATACAGCGCGGTATCGCTCTGTTCGGCGACCTCCGGGTGGTCGTAGAGGATGATCGGCGAGATCAGCAGCGAGTCGTGTGCGCCGGGCGGGCCGGACAGCACCGGGAAGCAGCGATGCTGAACGCACCGGGACACCGCGTCGACCGCCGCCGGTGGTGGCTCGAGTAGCGAAACGAACTGCCCGCGCCCGAGTTCGGCGATGAGGTGCGTGCCGATCATGGACCGCGCGATCGCGTCGCTCTTGTCCACAGCGGCGGCGCCGACGTTGCGGACCCGCACGGATACCCGGCACAGGCCGCCGTCCGCCTCGCTGGCGACCGTCAACACGCCACGCACCTCCCGTCGTTGGCGCACCAGGCGCCCGCCATCAAGCGTCTCGACGTCCGTGCCCGCGTCCGCCGTCACCGACAGTGTCCAGGTTTGCCCGTCCAAGGCGACAGGGCCGAAGGACCTTTCGCACTCGACCGCCTCGTCCCAGGTGAGCCACGCACCACCCGGGGTCGTCAGCTCGTCGACGGGTTGGTATTCGCCGTGGGCGACTTCCCGCTCGGCCCGGCGGTGTTGGAGCTGCAGGAATCGCACCACCAGGTTCAGCTCCCCGGCCCCGTCGACCAGGAACTGCGCGGCCAGGCTGTCGTCCTCGCCCAGGCCCGCGTCCGCCGCCCCGGGCGGTCCCAGGACGCCGAATTGCCAGCGAGATTGGTTCTTGGTCGACGTCCCGCGGTAGGGATAGAGCAGGTAGCCCTCGTAGAGGACCGCGTCGGCGACGGCGCGGGCCCGGTCCCGATCCTCGGTCACCGCGCCGTCTCCCGGTCCGCGTCCAACAGTGAGGTGACCGCGTGGTCGAGGTCGAGCAGCCCGCGTGCGGACTTGTAGGCGGCCAGCGCGCTGATTGTTTCGTGACTCAGCCGCAGCCAGCCGGCGTTCGGATAGTGCTGGGCCATCAGCTGCCGCCAGACCGTGACCGGCATGTCGTAGCGGTATTCGCAGTCCCACGGGACCTGCTGGACGGAGAAGCCGCGTTCGGATTTAACGAAAACCGTTCCGCTGAAGAGGAATTGGAGCGGCAGCGCACCGTCGCGCAGCGCGTGCAGGTATTTGGCGGCCGCGACCTCGAAGTCGTAGGTGCAATCCAGGGGAAGCGCCGCCGTCGTGGTGCCGGTGAACCCGGGCACCATCGCGGTGCAGTGCTGCCAGAGGAAGGTGCGCTGGGTGCTCGCCCAGCGTTCGCGCGGACCGAACAGGTCGGTCAGCCCCGCGGCCTCGTCGTCGGAGTAGGACCGCCGCAACGGCTCGATGCGGACCTGGCAGCGCAGGGCGATCGCGTGCACCGGGTCGTCGCCGGTGGTCACCGCTATGCGGGCGGTCAGCACCGGGCTGACGGTGTACGGCTCGGGCGCCACGTCGAGGACCGTGAAGTCGATGTCCATCATGGCGGTGTTTCAGAAGGTGTGTCGGAAGGTGTTTCCAGCGCGTGGGCTTGCAGGTGGGAGAAGAAGCCGTCGATGAACTCGCGCGCCTCCTGCCCGCCGTCGAACCCACGCCACAGGATGCGCAGCCGCCCGACGAATTCGTAACAGGCGTCGATGGGGACCAGATAGGTCTGCGGCGGACCGGTGTCGGGGACCCGCACCAACAACGCCTCCACGTCGTCGGCCAGCAGTCCCACCCGTGCGTCGGCGCCGCTCAGGGTATCCCAAACATCAAGCGCGAGTTCGGATTCGCAGGCGCCGGCCGGCCCGGGGTAGAAGGCGACGGTGCGCCCGAGCGTGGAGTTGGCGAAGAAGAAGGCCACCCCCACAGGGATCTGCAATGCCTCCCATGCGCGTCGGTCCAGCGCGAAGTCCGGGAAGGACAGATACCGGTCGGGCACCGCGCGGTAGCGCAGTTCGGCCTGGGTATCGGTGAACAGCAGATAGCAGGCCCGGCAGACACACATGAGCTGCCGGTCGGCCACGTTGACCACGTGCTGGTGCTCGTCGGCGATCGATTCCGAGCACATCTCGCACCGCTCGCCGGCCGGTTCGGGGGCCGGCCGGTTGCTGCGGATGCGGGTCAGGACGTCGTACGGGGTGGTCATGCCGGGGCGCCCATCGCGTGCACCGGTTCGTGGGCCGGCAAGGCCACCGACAGCACGCCGTCGCGGGTCAAGAGCGGGAGCGGGTCCAGATGCGCGCCGTTCGCCCCGGCCCCGGCGTGTACCGCGTCGAAGTCCGTCCGGCAGTTGGGGCAGCGCAGTTGCGCCCCATGTAATTTCGCACCGGCCAGGGTGGTGTTGCACACCGGGCAATGGTCGCGGTACGCAAAGGTCTGGTCGCCGACCCGGCACGCCAGCACGGTGGTTGCGGCGACCCGATAGCCGGCCACCTCACCTGGCGCCAGCTCGGCCAGCTCCGGCGCCGGGTGCCAGCTGTTGGACCCGTTGGAATGTACGCGCGCCAGCAGCGATTCGGCCGGGATTACCGATGTGGTTCCGGGCTGGGCCGTGACGACCTCGATGGCCGAGATCTCGGGTGCCGCGGCGCGCACCGCGTCCTCGACGGCCAACTCCAGCGTCACCGCCGACGACGGACAGCTCTTGCAGCTCCCTTTGAACGCCAGCCGCAGGGTATCGCCGTCGACGCCGACGAGGTCGACGTCCCCGCCGTGCGAGCCCAGGTACGGCCGCACCCGGTCGAGCGCGTCGGACACCCGCCGGTGTACATCGTGCGGGTGCAGACCGTGGACAAGGAGCAGGCTGGCCACCAGGTCGTCGGTGGCCAGCCGCTCGGCTATGCCCGGGTCCCCGGCCTGCCCCAGGCACTGCATGATCCGTTGCAGCCCGGCCCCGTAGAGGCCGACCACCTCGCGGACCAACTCAGTCGCGCGGTCCCGGGCGGCCGGCCCACTCGCCGCGCAGGAATCCAGGAGGTTCTGGATCCGATCGCCCGCTGTGCGCCACCGTGCCTCGCTTTCGTCAATGGTGTCCGGGCGATCCACCTTCGATCACTCCCCGGCGGGCGACTGTGTCGGTGTGTGCAGTCTGTCGAGGGTCTTGCCCTTTCCCAGATACATGTGCACGCCGCAGGGCAGGCAGGGATCGAAGCTGCGCACCGTGCGCATCACGTCGATGCCCTTGAAGTCGTCCCGGCCGTTCTCCTCGAAGATCGGCTGGCCTTGCACCGCGTCCTCGTACGGCCCCGGCGTGCCGTAGCTGTCGCGGGGGTTGGCGTTCCACGGGGTGGGCGGGTACGGGTGGTAGTTGGCGATCTTGCCGTCCCGGATCACCAGGTGGTGGCTGAGCACACCGCGGACCGCCTCGGTGAACCCGCAGCCGATGGCCTCGTCGGGCACCTCGAACCGCTCCCAGGTCTTGGTGCGCCCGGCGCGGATCTCCTCGAGCGCCTTCTCGGCGAAGTACAGCCCGCACGCGGCCGCATAGGCCTGGAAGTAGGTGCGCGCCCGGTCGCGTTCGATCGTGTTGCTGCCGTACTGGGGGATCTTCCATTCCAGCTCCACCGGACCCTTGAGCGCCGTCTTCGGCAGGTTGATCTTGACGCTGTTCCCGGTCGCCTTGACATAGCCGATGTCGACCAGCCCCGCCAGCGCGGTCGCCCACAACCGGGCCAGCGGGCCGCCGCCGGTGTCCAGCGCCAGGTGGTCCTTGCCGTCGAACCAGCGCGGCGACATCACCCAGCTGTACTTGCCGCCCTCCATGTCCCGCTTCTGGGGGTGGGGGTTGGTGTGCTGGTTCCACGGGTGCCGCCGGTCCACGGCGTTGCCGAGCGGATCGGTCTTGACGAACATCTCCTGGTCGGTCCAGTCGTCGTAATACGAACTGCCCAAAAGGATCCGGATGCCAAGGTTGATGTCGACCAGCGAGTGGGTGACCAGCTTGCCGTCGACCACCACGCCCGGGGTCACGAACATCGCGTTGCCCCAGCGCTCCATGTCCTTGTACGCGAAGTTGCACACCTCGGGGTCCTGGAAAGAGCCCCAGCAGCCGAGCAGCGTGCGGCGCAGTCCGACCTTCTCGTAACCGGGCAGCGCGGTGTAGAAGAAGTCGAACAGGTCGTCGTGCATGGGCACGACCTTCTTCATGAACTCCACGTAGCGCATCAGCCGGGTCATGTAGTCGGTCATCAGCTGGATGGTCGCGACGGTGCCGACCCCCCCGGGGTACAGCGTCGACGGGTGCACGTGGCGGCCCTCCATGAGGCAGAACATCTCTCGCGTCCAGCGGCTGACCGCCAGCGCCTCGCGGTAGAACTCGCCGGTGAACGGGTTGAGCGAGCGCATGATGTCGGCGATCGTCCGGTACCCGTGCGCGCCGGCCTGCGGGGCAGGCGTCTTCTCCGCCAGGGCGAGAACGCTCGGGTTGGTCTCGGAGACCATCTTTTCGCAGAAGTCCACGCCGACCAGGTTCTCCTGGAAGATGTTGTGGTCGAACATGTATTCCGCGGCCTCGCCCAGGTTGACGATCCACTCGCCCAGGTGCGGCGGCTTGACGCCGTAGGCCATGTTCTGCGCGTAGCACGAGCAGGTGGCGTGGTTGTCGCCGCAGATCCCGCAGATGCGGCTGGTGATGAAGTGCGCGTCGCGAGGATCCTTGCCCTTCATGAAGATCGAGTAGCCGCGGAAAATCGACGAGGTGCTGTGGCACTCGACGACCTCTCGGTTCTCGAAGTCGATCTTGGTGTAGATACCCAGGCTGCCGACGATTCTGGTGATGGGGTCCCAGGCCATGTCGACGAGTTGGCCGGGTTCCCGCTTGGCGTGCATGGGTTCAGGGGTGATGGTTGCCATTGCAGTACCGCTCTCCGCCCCCAGGGGCTCCAGTGATGAGAACGAAGCGCGCCGACCCGGTAGCCGAGGTGGCCTACCAGGTGCGGCGCGCCCCGGTGGTTAGTTGATCGCCGTTGTGGCGCCAGCGCGGCTCCTTGTCGACGGTGCGTCCCGTGATACCCCTCAGGTTGCGAATCACGGTGCCGTACAGTCCCGACGCGGTGCTCGATAACTTGCCGCCCGGCGGTTCGTCCATGAAGGGCATGAACTTGTCGGGGAACCCCGGCATGGTGCATCCGATGCAGATGCCACCCACGTTGGGGCAGCCGCCGACACCGTTGATCCATCCGCGCTTGGGCACGTTGCACTTGACGACCGGGCCCCAACAGCCCAGTTTCACAATGCATTTCGGTGATCCGTATTCGGTGGCGAAGTCGCCCTGCTCGTAGTACCCAGCCCGGTCACAACCCTCGTGGACGGTGTTGCCGAACAACCACTTGGGCCGCAGCGCATCGTCGAGCGGAATCATCGGCGCCTGACCGGTCGCCATGTAGAGCAAATAGGTCAGCGTCTCGGACAGGTTGTCGGGATGGATCGGGCAGCCCGGCACGCACACGATCGGGATGCCGGCCTTGCTCTTCCACTCCCACCCGAGATAGTCGGGTACGCCCATCGCCCCCGTCGGATTGCCGGCCATGGCGTGGATGCCGCCGTAGGTGGCGCACGTGCCGACCGCGACGATCGCGGTGGCCTTGGGCGCCAGCCGGTCGAGCCATTCGCTGGTGGTCATCGGCTGGCCGGTCGCGGGGTCGTTGCCGAACCCGCACCAGTAGCCCTCGTCCTTGAGCTTCTCGTTGGGGATGGATCCTTCGACGACGAGCACGAAGGGTTCCAGCTCGCCGCGATCGGCCTTGAAGAACCACGACAGGAAGTCGTCTGCCCCGCCATTGGGGCCGCACTCGAAATCGATTAGGGGCCAGTGCACAGCGACTTTCGGAAGCCCCGGTAGAGCCCCCAGGGCGATCTCCTCGACCGAGGGTTGGGTGGCGGCAGTCAACGCCACCGAATCGCCGTCACAACTGAGCCCCGCATTAATCCAGAGAACGTGGATCAACGTTTCTTCTGCTTTGACTGCTGCTTCTGTTGGCATGCTGCAGCTTTCCGGGGCCGGGCTGAGACCCCTGCGCCGCCGGAGTCGACCGTCGGCCCACTTGCGCAGCGCTAATTTTTGGGTCTACTCCTCGCCGCCGAGCGTGTCAACGGTTCTGCGGCACCAACTAGTTAGACAACCGTTGCATAATTTTTCGGTCTGCGGCGCGGGGGGTGACGACCGGGCCCGCGGCCGGAAAATCATGCGAATCGCTTGCAGAAGGGGCGGTCAGGCCGCCGGCCCCGCGGCGAATCGCCGCAGCCAGCCGAACCATGCGGCCATCCCGGCTCCGGTGCGCGCACTCAGCGGCAGGATTGCCGCGGTCGCATTGACCTTGCGCACGTGGGCGATGTATTCGTCGACGTCCACGTCGAGGTAGGGAACCAAGTCAATCTTGTTGAGCAGCACCACATCCACGGAACGGAACATCACCGGATACTTCAGCGGCTTGTCCTCGCCCTCGGTCACCGAGTACACCATGGCCTTGGCGTGCTCGCCGACGTCGAACTCCGCCGGGCAGACCAGGTTGCCGACGTTCTCGATGATCACCAGGTCCAGCGCGGGAAGGTCGAGACCGGGCAGGGCGCGATTCACCATCGGCGCGTCGAGATGGCATTCGCCGCCAAAACCGTTGCTGGTGTTGAGCAGTGAGATCTGGGCGCCACGCCCCCGGAGCTTGGCCGCGTCGAGATCGGTGGCGATGTCGCCTTCGATCACCCCGATGGCAAGCTCGCCGGCGAGCTCGTCGAGCGTGGCCTGCAGGATGGTCGTCTTGCCCGATCCCGGCGAACTCATCAGGTTCAGCGTGCGCACCCCGTTGTCTTCGAACGCCGCCCGGTTGGCGTCGGCGAGGAGGTCGTTCTCGGCGAAGATCGCCTCCAGCACGTCGACCCGCTGCTTGCCGGTCCGGTATTGGCCGTGGTCGCCGTGCCGGTGATCCGGATCGTCGTGCTCGTGGGAGTGCACCGTTCCGTCGTCATGCCGATGAAATCTGCCCATGGTCAAATCCGTTCGGAAAAGGCGCTTTTCATGAGACGTCCAGCGACGTAACCAAGAACTCGTTGCCGTGCAGCACCTCGACGTCGGAACTGTCGCACCGCGGGCACCAGATCGACCAGGCGGATGTGATCTCCGATCGCCGGCCGCAGGCGCGGCAGCTCACCTCGGCGCCGACGCACTCGAGTTCCAGCTCGGCCTCCGGCATGTTCTCGGCGTCGCGCACCAGCGTCCAGCAGAACGAGAGCGATTCGGGCACCACCTGGCGCAGTGCGCCGATCCGCACCCGCACCACGTCGACGTGCCGGCCGTCGGCATGGGTCTTGGCCACATCGGCGATCGCTTCACAGAGCGACAGCTCATGCACCGCCGATCACCGGCGTCCGCCGCGGTCTCATGAGCACTGTTCTACACCGAACGCCCCGCGTGCGCAGCAGTGTCAGGGGGAGGGCGTCCACTTCTGTTCCAGCCGGCCGTAGCGCCAGAACAGCACGGCGGCCGCCCAGGTGATGACGAACGCGCCCACGACGAAATAGCCGACGGTGTTGAGGTCCAAGCCGCCGATCCAGTTCCAGAACGGGCCGCGCCAGCCGAATTGCTCGGCGAACAGCGCGAGGAGTTCGACGCTGCCGATCAGCAGCGCGACCACTACCGACAGAGCGGTGATGGTGATGTTGTAGTAGATCTTGCGGACCGGGTTGGAAAAGGCCCAGCCATAGGCGAAGTTCATGAACGAGCCGTCGATGGTGTCCAGCAGGCACATCCCGGCGGTGAAGAGCACCGGCAGACACAGGATGGCGTACCAGGGCAGCCCGGCGGCGGCACTGGTGCCGGCGAGGACCAGCAGCGCGATCTCGGTCGCCGTGTCGAAGCCGAGTCCGAACAGCACCCCGACGGGGTAGGAGTGCCACGACTTGGTGATCGATCTGGTGAAGCGGCTGAGAAACCGGTTCATCAGGCCGCGGCTGTCCAGCTGCCGTTCCAGTTCGGCGCCGTCGGTTTCGTGGTCGTAGTCGCCACGGCGCAGCCGGGCGAACACCCGCAGGATGCCCACCAGCACGACGACGTTGAGGAGGGCGATCGCATAGAGGAACACACCGGAGACGCCGGTGCCGATCAGCCCCGTGTAGTGGTGCAGCGCCGACGAGTCGTCCCGGACCGGCCCGACGATCGTCTTGACTCCGGAGGCCAGTAGGACCGCCAGCGCGAAGACCACCGTGGAATGTCCGAGCGAGAAGAAGAACCCGACCGCGAGCGGTCGCTGTCCGTCGTTCATCAGCTTGCGGGTGGTGTTGTCGATGGCGGCGATGTGGTCGGCGTCGAACGCGTGCCGCATACCCAGGGTGTACGCCGTCAGCCCGATGCCCACACCAAATGCCTTGCCGCCGAGGCTCAGTTGCGCCGGGGCCACCAGGGCCACCAAGGTGAGCCAGCCGATCAGATGGAGCGCGACGATGACCGCCAGCATCGAGGCGAGACGCCACCACTCCGCCGCCGTCAAGGCGGTGCGAAGCTTGGTCGTCCATGACGGCCACCAGTCGGGCTCAGTACCGGCCACTGTGGTCCTTCCGGCATGAGGGAACAACCGGGTCGACTGTATGTGCGTTCGCCGACTAGATGCAAGTCGCTCGCAGGAAACCCGGCGCCCGGTGCGGGAGGTGAATTCGGCCGAAAACTGGCGCGCCCCGCCGGGCGGCGCGACACTGGGCGGGTGACGCCGAAGCCGTCGGCTCTGGACCCTTCCGTCGCCGCGCGGATCGGTGATCTGCTGCGCGCCCGGGGGCTGCGGCGGATGTCCTCGCGTATTCAGGTGCTGGCGGTGCTCGAGCCCGTCGACGGGCACCTGCCGGTCGCGGAAATCCACGAGCGGGTGCGCGCCGCGTTGCCGCACGGCGCCCATGCCCCCGACGTGGCGACCATCTATCGCACGGTGACCACCCTGGTCGGGCAGGGGATGCTGCACGCGCTGACCCTCGACGGCGGTGTCACCACCTACGGGATGGCCACCGCGCCACACCACCACGCCGTGTGTACGTCGTGCGGCTCGATCATCGAGGTGCCCGCCCGGCAGCTCAGCTCGGCCCTCGAGCACGCGATGGCGGGCAGCTCCTTTGCGCTCTCGGAGGCGGCGGGGCTGACGCTGCACGGGCTGTGCCCCGAGTGCCAGGACGGCAAGGGGCCACTCAAACGTTCGGGGCGCTGACCACGAGCCCGATGGTGGCGACCCGCTGCGCCCGGCTGAGCCGCGCTGGCGATCGCCACTAGGCCGAATGGTGGCGACCCGCTGCGCCCGGCTGCGCCGCGCTGGCGATCGCCACGAGCCCGATGGTGGCGACCCGCTGCGCCCGGCTGCGCCGCGCTGGCGATCGCCACTAGTACAGATCCAGCAGAGCGTTCTCGACCACTTCCGGCAGCCCGGGATGAATCCAGTACTGCCCACGGGCCATCTGCGGGGCGGTCAGCCCGAAGCTCATCGCCTGGATCAGCGGCTGGATGATCGATGACGCCTGGGGACCCATGATGTGCGCGCCCAGCAGCCGCCCGGTTCTTCGCTCGGCGATTAGCTTGACAATCCCGGTGGTGTCCTCCATGGCCCAACCGTAGGCGACGTCACCGTAGTCGTGTATAGCGACGGATACGTCGAATCCCTTTGCCATTGCCTGATTTTCGGTCAGGCCGACGGCCGCCAGCTGGGGATCGGTGAATACCGCCGATGGCACGTAGCGGTGATCCGTGGTGACCATCGCATCGGTGTCGTCCCAGTCGCGGAGGATGTTGTGCCCCACGACACGGGCCTCGTGGTTGGCGACGTGCTTGAGCTGGTACGGCGAGGAGACATCGCCGAGAGCGAAAACCCCACGGGCGGAGGTGCGTTGGTATTCGTCGACCACCACCCGGCCATTCTCGACGTCGACGCCGGCCTGTTCGGCATCCAGCAGGTCGGCGTTGGGCACGCGCCCGGTCGCGACCAGGAGCAGGTCCGCGTTAAGGGTCGATCCGTCGTCCAGTTGCAGGGCGACGCCGGAATCGTGGCTGGTGCCGCCCACGACGTTGCGGTGGGTGCGAAGTTCCCATTTGGCCGCCGCGATGCGGGTGAAGCGCTTGCAGAGGGTGTCGTCACAGTGTCGCAGCATCGAGCTGCCGCGGATGACCAACGTCATGCGCACGCCGAGGGCGGAGAAGACATGCGCGAATTCCGCTGCCACGAAGCCACTCCCGACGATCACCAGGTGTTCGGGCAACTCCGGGATCCGCATGATCGTGTCGCTGGTGTGGTAGGCGACGCCGCAGTCGAGGATCGCCGGCGGGATGACCGGCCGCGACCCCGCCGCGATCACCACCTGGTCGGCGGTGAACTCCTCACCGGCGTCGGTGCGCAACAGGTAGCGTCCGTCGGGCTGGACCGGCCCGAATCGGGCGTGCCGGCTGTACAAGTCGACGTTGGGCGACGCGCGGCGATAGTCTTCCCCGCTCATCGAGATCGGATCGATGCGCCCGAAGATGCGCGAGACGATGTCGTCCCAGCGCACCCGGTCGACGTGCGCGTCGACCCCGTAGCGCGCGGCGTCCCGGATCGTCGTGGCGACCTCGGCGGCGTAGACGAACATCTTGGTCGGGATGCAGCCGACGTTGAGGCAGGTGCCGCCGAACGTGCCGTGCTCGCAGAGCGCAACTCGTTTACCGTTGAAGCGATCGTCGAGAAGGCTGTTGCCCGAGCCGCTTCCGATGATCGCGATGTCGTAGGTCTCCACCCCGTCACCCCTTCTGCGAAGATGTGCGGTCGGCGTTGAGGTAGTGGTCCAGCCAGCGGTCGAGCTGGCGATAGGCCGCCTGCCGCGGCTGCGGCAGCGACAGGAAAACGTCGTGTTTGGCGTCGTCGATCGGAACGATGGTGCTGTGGTTCCCGATGCAGCCGGCCCGTCGGGCGATCTGGGTGACGTCGAGAACCGCATCGCCGCGTTGCATGGACGCCGCGTCGCTGGTTTCTCGCACAGTGTGATCCGAACGCAGGATCAGGTTGGGCACCCCGACGTCCAGTCCGCGGTGCAGCCGGGCGTGGCCGCGGCGAATGGCGTGCAGCCAGCCGAGGGTGATGGGGAAGCCGCCCACCGGTTTCCACTGCAGGTTGTAGTCGAACTCGCCGTGGTAGTCGCGGTGCAGCGTGGTGCCGTAGCCGCCCTCGGTCGGCGTCCGGACCACCCCCTTGGACCGAACCCGGGACAGGCCCGCGATCAGCGTCGAGGTCACGCTGTGTCGCAGGACCGCCGGGCCGTGCAGGTCCAGGAACGGGCTGTTGAGCACCAAACCCCCGATGCCGGCGTGCGCCGCCGCATCGCGCCGGCGAAGCCGGTCCAGCCACAACGACACGATGAGCCCGCCGGAGGAATGGCCGTACACCAGGACCTTGGCGGGCCGGTCTTGGTCGCGAATGGCCGCCAGCGCGTGTTCCAGCTCGGCGTCGTAGTCGTCGAGGTTGGTGATGAAGTGGGGCGTCTGACCGTCGCGGCGTGAACGGCCGCACTTCTGGAGGTCCAGCGCGTAGAAGGCGAAGCCGCGATCGGCGAAGTGATCGGCCAGCGCGGTGTTGAAGAAGTAGTCGGTGTAGCCGTGCACGGCGAGCACCGCGTGGCCGGTCCCCGAGGGGCCGG
The DNA here is from genome assembly GCF_001666955.1 of Mycobacterium sp. E735. NCBI lineage: Bacteria > Bacillati > Actinomycetota > Actinomycetes > Mycobacteriales > Mycobacteriaceae > Mycobacterium > Mycobacterium sp. E735. The sequence continues at coordinate 18,862 of NZ_LZIX01000276.1, forward strand.
TGGGCTCGCCGCGCCGGATCAGCGTCGCGACGATCTCGCCCTCGCCGACCGGGTCGGGCCCGAGGGGGATGGTGCGCTGCCAATAACCGGGCAGGACGTCGGGCACCCAGCCAGTCACGAGGCCAGCTTAGAGGTTTTGCTGGTCGCCGGGAGCCGCACGCCGTTCGCGCCCGGTTGTCCTCGGGATAGCCTGGGGACCGGCGCAGTCGAGGGAAGGACCAGGAGCAGTTGTCGTCGCTAGCCCGAACCGCACGGACTGACGTCGTGCTGGTGGGCGCGGGCATCATGAGCGCGACGCTCGGTGCGTTGCTGCGCCGCCTGCAGCCGGACTGGTCGATGACCATTGTCGAACGGCTGGACGCCGTCGCCGCGGAGAGCAGCAGTCCCTGGAACAACGCCGGCACGGGGCACTCGGCGCTGTGCGAGCTCAACTACACGCCGCAGAATCCCGATGGCTCGATCGACATCACCAAAGCGGTGCGGATCAACGAGCAGTTCCAGGTGACCCGGCAATTCTGGGCCTACGCCGTAGAAAACGGGATCCTGACCGATACCGGCTTCTGCAACCCGATCCCGCACGTGAGTTTCGTGCGCGGGGCGCAGCGCGTCGAGTTCTTACGCCGCCGGCAACGGGCGTTGGCTGCCAACCCGCTGTTCGCGGGCACCGAATTCATCGACGACGCCGACGAGTTCGCCCGCCGGCTGCCGTTCATGGCCGCCAAGCGCGGCTTCGCCGAACCGACCGCGCTCAACTGGGCCCCCCACGGCACCGACGTCGACTTCGGCGCGCTGGCCCGCCAGCTCATCGGCTACTGCGTGCAGGACGGGGCGAGCGCGCTGTTCGGCCACGAGGTCCGCGATCTGACTCGGCAATCGGACGGCAGCTGGACGCTGCTGGTTCGCAATCGCCGCACCGGCGAAAAGCACCGGCTGAACGCCAAATTCGTCTTCGTCGGCGCCGGTGGCGACGCGCTGCCGTTGCTGCAGAAGTCCGGCATCAAGGAGGTCAGGGGCTTCGCCGGGTTCCCGATCGGCGGCCGGTTCCTGCGCACCGACAATCCGGCGCTCACCGCCGCCCACCGGGCCAAGGTGTACGGGGTTCCGGCGCCGGGGGCCCCACCGCTCGGCGCGCTGCACCTGGACCTGCGCTTCGTCAACGGCAAGTCATGGTTGGTGTTCGGGCCGTACGCGGGGTGGTCGCCGAAGTTCTTGAAACACGGCCGCCTGTCCGACCTGCCGCGCTCGGTGAAACCGGACAACGCGCTGTCCATGCTCGGGGTCGGCCTCACCCAGCTGACGCTGGTCAACTACCTGCTCGGCCAACTGCGGCTGTCCGAACCCGACCGCATCGCCACCCTGCGCGAATTCGCTGCCAGCGCAGTCGATTCCGACTGGGAGCTGACGGTCGCCGGTCAGCGGGTACAAGTGATCCGGCGGGACAGACGCAAGGGGGGCGTGCTGGACTTCAGCACCACCGTGCTGGCCGCCGCCGACGGCAGCATCGCGGGACTGCTGGGAGGTTCGCCTGGGGCGTCGACGGCCGTGTCCGCCATGCTCGAGGTGCTCGCGCGGTGCTTCGCCGGCCGCTACGGCTCCTGGCTGCCGAGGCTCAAGGAGATGGTGCCGTCGCTGGGCGTCGAGCTTTCCCGCGAGCCGGCGTTGTACGACGAGGTGTGGTGCTGGAGCACCGAGGTGCTGCGGTTGAGGTCCGATTCGGGGGTCCGGTCATGAGTGAAGCGTTGCGTCGGTCCTGGGCCAAAGACCTTGGCGCCCGTACCCTTTACGAGCTGCTGAAGCTGCGAGTCGAGGTGTTCGTGGTGGAGCAGGCCTGCCCGTACCCGGAGCTGGACGGGCGCGACCTGCTCGCCGAAACCCGGCACTTCTGGCTGGAGACCCCCGAGGGCGAGGTGATCTGCACGCTGCGGTTGATGGAGGAACATGCCGGCGGCCAGAAGTCGTTCCGGATCGGCCGGTTGTGCACCAAACGCAGCGCGCGCGGGCAGGGCCACACCACCCGGCTGCTGCGCGCCGCCCTGGCCGAGGTGGGCGACTACCCGTGCCGGATCGACGCGCAGACATACCTGGCCGACATGTACGCCCAACACGGATTCGTCCGCGCGGGTGAGGATTTCGTCGACGACGGCATTCCCCACGTGCCGATGCTCAAGCCTTCGCGACCAGCTCCGCCCCAGGCGGACATCCCGCCCGCGACGTCGTCGGGCGGGCCCGGCTCGGGCCTCACGGAGCTAGCGTGAAGCCGTATCCGTTCAGCGCGATCGTCGGGCACGAGCAGCTGCGCCTCGCGCTGCTGCTGTGCGCCGTGCGCCCGGAGATCGGCGGTGCGCTGATCCGGGGCGAGAAGGGCACGGCGAAGTCGACGGCCGTGCGTGGCCTGGCCGCGCTGCTGTCGGCCGCGACCAACGGCGACGGGGCCGGCCTCGTCGAAATGCCCCTCGGCGCAACCGAAGACCGGGTGGTCGGCTCGCTGGACCTCCAGCGGGTGCTGCGCGACGGCGAGCACGCATTTTCACCGGGGCTGCTGGCTCGCGCGCACGGCGGCGTGCTCTACGTCGACGAGGTCAACCTGCTGCACGACCATCTGGTGGACGTGCTGCTCGACGCCGCGGCGATGGGCCGGGTGCACATCGAACGCGACGGCATCTCCCATTCGCACGAGGCCCGGTTCGTGCTCATCGGCACCATGAACCCGGAGGAGGGCGAACTGCGTCCGCAGTTGCTGGACCGGTTCGGTCTCACCGTCGACGTGCACGCGTCGCGCGATGTCGACGTCCGCGTGGAGGTGGTCCGGCAGCGCATGGCCTACGAGGCGGACCCCGACGCGTTCGTCGAGCGATACGCCGACGCCGAGGCGGAACTGGCCCGGCGCATCGCGGACGCGCGCGCGCTGGTCGGCGAGGTGGTGCTGCCGGACAACGAATTACGGCGCATCGCAGCGGTGTGCGCCGCGTTCGACGTCGACGGGATGCGCGCCGATCTGGTGGTGGCCCGCACCGCCGCCGCACACGCCGCGTGGCGGGGAGCCAAGGCCGTGGAGGAGCAGGATGTCCGGGTGGCCGCCGAGCTGGCGTTGCCGCATCGGTGCCGCCGCGACCCGTTCGACGATCCGGGCATCGACCGCGACCAGCTCGATCAGGCGCTGGCGCAAGCCGGTGACGATGAGCCCGAGCCGGACCCCGACCCGCCGGGCGGCGGGCAGTCCGCGGAAGGCGCTGCGGAGCAACCAAATTCATCGGCGGCCCAGAAGCCGCAACCGCCGCGCCCCAGCGCGCCGCCGTCGAAAACCTTTCGCGCCCGGGCGTTGACGGTGCCCGGGGTTGGCGACGGCGCGCCCGGGCGCCGGTCGCGGGCGCGCAACGCCACCGGCAGCGTGATCGCGGCCGCCGACGGCGGCGACACGAACTCCGGCGCGCACGGCCTACACCTCTTCGCCACCCTGCTCTCGGCCGCCGAGCGGGCCGGCGCCGGGCCGTTGCGCCCGGGCCCGGACGACGTGCGACGGGCGATCCGCGAGGGGCGTGAAGGCAACCTGGTCATCTTCGTCGTAGACGCCTCGGGTTCGATGGCGGCGCGCGACCGCATGGCCGCGGTCAGCGGGGCGACGTTGTCGCTGCTGCGCGATGCCTACCAGCGCCGCGACAAGGTCGCCGTGATCACGTTTCGCCAGAACGAGGCGCGGCTGCTGCTGCCGCCCACCTCGTCGGCGCACATCGCCGGCCGGCGGCTGGCCCGATTCGACACCGGCGGCAAGACCCCGTTGGCCGAGGGCCTGCTCGCGGCGCGCGAATTGATCGTTCGGGAGAAGGCGCGTGATCGGGCCCGGCGGTCCCTGGTGGTGGTGCTCACGGACGGCCGGGCCACGGCCGGACCGGACCCGTTGGGCCGCAGCCGGGCGGCGGCCGCCCGCCTGGTGGCCGAGGGCGCCGCCGCGGTGGTCGTGGACTGCGAAACGTCTTATGTGCGACTGGGCTTGGCCGAGCGGCTGGCCCGCCAGCTGGGCGCGCCGGCCGTGCGCCTCGAACAGCTGCACGCGGACTCCCTGACGCGCGCCGTGCGAAACGCGGCCTGAGAAAGGTAACCGCTGATGCCACAAGGCCGACCGGTCCAGGTGCCCGACGACGGGCTGAGCACCAGGGCCCGGCGCAACACCCCGGTCTTGGCGGTGCACACCGGCCCGGGCAAGGGCAAGTCGACCGCGGCGTTCGGAATGGCGTTGCGCGCGTGGAACGCCGGGCTCTCCGTGGCCATGTTCCAGTTCGTCAAGAGCGCCAAGTGGAAGGTGGGCGAGGAGGCCGCGTTCGCCCAACTCGGTCAGGTGCACCAGCAGCACAACGTCGGTGGGCCCGTCGAATGGCACAAGATGGGCGCGGGGTGGTCGTGGTCCCGCAAGGCGGGCAGCGAGCTCGATCACGCGGCGGCCGCCGCCGACGGGTGGGCGGAGATCGCGCGCCGCCTCGCCGGGCAGCGCCACGACTTCTACGTGCTGGACGAGTTCACCTACCCGCTGAAATGGGGCTGGGTGGACGTCGACGAGGTGGTGGACACGCTGCTGGCGCGCCCCGGCCATCAGCACGTCGTCATCACCGGTCGCGATGCCCCGGAGCGGTTGATCGAGGCCGCCGACCTCGTCACCGAGATGACCAAGGTCAAGCACCCGATGGACGCGGGGCGCAAGGGGCAGAAGGGCATCGAGTGGTGAGTGTCCCCGCCGTCGTCGTCGCCGCTCCGGCGTCGGGCAGCGGAAAGACAACGGTCGCAACGGGTTTGATCGGCGCCCTGCGGCGCGCGGGTCATGTCGTGGCGCCGTTCAAGGTCGGCCCCGACTTCATCGACCCCGGCTATCACGGCCTGGCCGCCGGACGTCCCGGCCGCAACCTGGACCCGGTGCTCGTCGGCGAGAGCCTCGTCGGCGCGCTGTACGCACACGGCGCGGGCGGCGCGGACATCGCGGTTATCGAGGGGGTGATGGGGCTCTTCGACGGGCGGATCGGCCCGGTCTCGACCGGCCCCGCCGAGGGCTCCACCGCGCACGTGGCCGGCCTGTTGGGCGCGCCGGTGATCCTGGTCGTCGACGCCCGCGGGCAGAGCCACAGCATCGCGGCACTGCTGCACGGGTTTTCGACCTTCGATGCCGCGACGCGGGTCCGCGGCGTGATCCTCAACCGGGTCGGTTCGGCCCGGCACGAACACGTGCTACGGCAGGCCTGCGAGCAGACCGGCGTCGCGGTGTTGGGGGCCATCCCGCGGGCCGCCGAATTGGAGCTGCCCACAAGGTATCTGGGCCTCGTCACCGCGGTGGAGTACGGGCGGCGTGCGCGGCTTGCGGTCGAGGCGATGACCGACCTGGTCGCGCGCCACGTCGACCTGGCGGCCGTGGCGGCGGTCGCCGCCGGCCGCGCGGGCCCGGCGTGGGACCCGGCGACGGCGGTGGGGGAGGCACCCGGCGGGCGCGCCACCGTGGCGATGGCCGCGGGGAAGGCGTTCACCTTCGCCTACGCCGAGCACGCCGAGCTGCTTTCCGCCGCCGGCGCCGACGTGGCCGAATTCGACCCGCTCGCTGACCCATTGCCCGACGGCACCGACGCGGTGGTGCTGCCCGGCGGCTTCCCGGAACAGTTCACCGCCGAACTCTCGGCCAACGAGGTGGTGCGCCGCCAGATCAACGAGCTGGCCGCCGCGGGCGCGCCGATCCACGCCGAATGCGCCGGCCTGATCTACCTGGCCAGCGAACTCGACGGCCATCCGATGTGCGGCGTGCTGGCGGGGTCGGCGCGGTTCACCCCGCACCTGACGCTGGCCTATCGCGACGCCGTCGCGGTGGCCGACTCGCCGCTCTACGCCGCCGGACAGCGGGCGGTTGGGCACGAATTTCACCGCACCGCAGTCACTTTCAGCGACAGCTACCAGCCGGCGTGGGTGTACCGGGGCAACGACGTGGACGCCGTGCGCGACGGCGTCGTGCACGCCGGCGTGCACGCGTCGTACCTGCACACCCATCCGGCCGCGGCGCCGCAAGCCGTCGCGCGATTCGTCGCGCACGCGGCCGCCCGCCGCGCCGGGCCCAAAAACAACAGCCACTAGTTCTGCTGGTGGCGACCCGCTTCGCCCGGCGTCCCGCCGCGCTCGCGGTCGCCACTGGTTCTGATGGTGGCGACCCGCTTCGCCCGGCGTCCCGCCGCGCTCGCGGTCGCCACTAGTTCTGATGGTGGCGACCCGCTTCGCCCGGCGTCCCGCCGCGCTCGCGGTCGCCACTAGGCTTGCCCGGTGACCGAGAACGCCTACCTCGCCGGACTGCGCCTGGCCGGCAAGAAGGTCGTCGTCGTCGGCGGCGGCTCGGTCGCCCAGCGCCGGCTGCCCCTGCTCATCGCGAGCGGCGCCGACGTCCACGTCATCTCCCGCAGCGCCACCAGGTCGGTCGAGGCGATGACCGGAATCACGTTGTCCCTGCGGGAATACCGCGACGGTGACCTCGAGGGCGCCTGGTACGCCATCGCCGCCACCAACGACCCGCACGTGAACGCGGCCGTCGTCGCCGAGGCCGAACGCCGCCACCTGTTCTGCGTTCGCGCCGACATCGCCGTGGAGGGGACAGCGGTGACGCCGGCGTCCTTCCGTTACGAAGGGTTATCGGTCGGCGTGCTGGCCGGCGGCGAGCACCGCCGCTCCGCCGCGATCCGGTCGGCCATCCGGGAGGCGCTGCAAACCGGGCTCATCGCCCAGGACAGCGCGGTGAGCTCCGACGTCGTGCGCGGCGGGGTGGCACTCGTCGGCGGCGGCCCGGGTGACCCCGAACTGATCACAGTGCGCGGGCGCCGGCTGCTGGCACACGCCGACGTCGTCGTGGCCGATCGGCTGGCGCCGCCGGAGCTGCTGGCCGAGCTGCCGCCCCATGTGGAGGTCATCGACGCCGCCAAGATCCCGTACGGGCGGGCGATGGCGCAGGACGCCATCAACGACGTCATGATCGAGCGCGCCCGCTCCGGGAAGTTCGTCGTCCGCCTCAAGGGCGGGGACCCGTTCGTCTTCGCCCGCGGCTACGAGGAAGTGCTGGCGTGCGTCGACGCCGGGATCCCGGTCACCGTCGTGCCAGGTGTGACCAGCGCCATAGGAGTGCCGGCCCTCGCCGGCGTTCCGGTCACCCACCGGGCCACAAATCACGAATTCGTGGTGGTCAGCGGCCATCTGGCGCCCGATCATCCCGAATCGTTAGTGAATTGGAATGCGTTGGCCGCGATGTCGGGGACCATCGTTTTGCTGATGGCCGTGGAACGCATCGAACTTTTCGCCGACGTGCTGATAAAGGGCGGTCGACCTGCGGATACCCCGGTGCTGGTGGTCCAGCATGGGACGACGGCCGATCAGCAGACTTTGCGGGCGACTCTCGCCGACACGCCCGAAAAGATCCGCGCCGAGGGCATCCGACCTCCCGCGATCATCGTGATCGGGCCGGTGGCCGCTTTCGGGCTTTAAACGATTCTTAAGATTACTGTAAGGTAACCCTTTATGACGGCCCTCAACGAAACCGAGCGCGCGATGCGGAACTTCACGTCCGCGCGCCCCGATCGTCCGGCCCCGGCGCGCTCCTCGCGCCCGGCGGAGACCGCCTCCACGCGCATCAGCAAGTATTACCCGGCCTGGCTGCCTTCCCGCCGCTTCATCGCGGCCGTGATCGCCATCGGCGGTATGCAGCTGCTGGCGACCATGGACAGCACCGTCGCGATCGTCGCGCTGCCCAGGATCCAGAACGAACTGAGCTTGTCCGACGCGGGCCGCAGCTGGGTGATCACCGCGTACGTGCTGACGTTCGGTGGGCTGATGCTGCTGGGCGGCCGGCTGGGCGACACCATCGGGCGCAAGCGCACCTTCATCGTCGGCGTCGCGCTGTTCACCATCTCCTCGGTTTTGTGTGCGGTCGCCTGGGACGAGGCGACCATGGTCATCGCGCGGCTCTCACAGGGCGTGGGGTCCGCCATCGCCTCGCCGACCGGGCTGGCGCTGGTGGCGACCACGTTCCCGAAGGGTCCGGCCCGTAACTTCGCGACCGCGGTGTTCGCCGCGATGACCGCCATCGGTTCGGTGATGGGCCTGGTGGTCGGCGGGGCGCTGACCGAGGTGTCGTGGCGGCTGGCTTTCCTGGTGAACGTGCCGATCGGGCTGGTGATGATCTACCTGGCCCGCACCGCGCTGCGCGAGACCAACCGCGAGCGGATGAAACTCGACGCGACGGGGGCCATGCTGGCCACGCTGGCGTGCACCGCGGCCGTCTACGCCTTCTCGATGGGGCCGGAGAAGGGCTGGGTGTCGATCACCACCATCGGCTCGGGCGTAGTGGCGATGGGCGCGGCGCTGGCATTCATCATCGTGGAGCGCACCGCCGAAAACCCCGTCGTCCCCTTCAGCCTGTTCCGCGACCGCAACCGGCTGGTCACCTTCGCCGCGATCTTCCTCGCCGGCGGCCTGATGTTCAGCCTGACCGTATGCATCGGCCTGTACGTGCAGGACATCCTCGGCTACAGCGCGCTGCGCGCCGGCGTCGGCTTCATCCCGTTCGTCATCGCGATGGGGATCGGCCTGGGAGTGTCTTCGCAACTGGTGTCGCGGTTCTCGCCGCGGGTGCTGACCATCGGCGGCGGCATCCTGCTGTTCTGGGCGATGCTCTACGGCTGGGGCTTCATGCACCGCGGGGTGCCCTACTTCCCCAACCTGGTGCTGCCCATCATCGTCGGCGGCATCGGCATCGGCATCTGCGTCGTCCCGCTGACGCTGTCGGCCATCGCCGGGGTCGGTTTCGACCAGATCGGCCCGGTGTCGGCGATCGCGTTGATGCTGCAGAGCCTCGGCGGCCCGCTGGTGCTCGCGGTCATCCAGGCCGTCATCACCTCCCGCACGCTGTACCTGGGCGGCACCACCGGCCCGGTGAAGGTCATGAACGACCTCCAGCTGCACGCGCTCGACCAGGGCTATACCTACGGCCTGCTATGGGTGGCGGGGGTGGCCGTCGTCGTCGGCGGGGCGGCGCTGCTGATCGGCTACACGCCGGCGCAGGTGGCCCACGCGCAAGAGGTCAAGGAAGCGATCGACGCCGGCGAGCTGTAAGGCGGCAGGCCGCCCTGGCGGCCAACTCCAATGTCCTTGCGCCGGATTCGATAGCGCGGGCGATATCAAATCCGCGGATCCTGGCATGGGTCCTCGGCTGCCAGGCGCCCACCCCTGACAAGTTAGGCTGGCCCGCTGTGATCACCCGGATGTCCGAGCTCTTTGTGCGCACGTTGCGCGACGATCCCGCCGACGCCGAAGTGCCCAGCCACAAGCTACTGATCCGGGCCGGCTACATCCGGCCCGTCGCGCCCGGGCTGTACAGCTGGCTGCCGCTCGGCCTGCGGGTGCTGCGCCGGATCGAGCGGGTCGTCCGCGAGGAGATGAACGCGATCGGCGGGCAGGAGATCCTGTTCCCCGCCCTGCTGCCGCGCGCGCCGTACGAGACGACGAACCGGTGGACCGAATACGGCGACGGCGTGTTCCGGCTCAAGGACCGCCGCGGCAACGACTACCTGCTCGGGCCGACGCACGAAGAGGTGTTCACCCTGACCGTCAAGGGCGAATACAGCTCCTACAAAGACTTTCCGGTGCTGCTCTACCAAATCCAGAACAAGTACCGCGACGAGGCGCGCCCGCGGGCGGGGATCCTGCGGGTGCGCGAGTTCGTGATGAAGGACTCCTACTCATTCGACATCGACGACGCCGGGCTCAAGGCCGCCTACCACGCGCACCGGGAGGCCTACCAGCGCATCCTCAATCGGCTCCAGGTGCGCTACGTGATCGTGTCCGCGGTCTCGGGAGCGATGGGCGGCAGTGCCTCCGAGGAGTTCCTGGCCGAAAGCCCCGTCGGCGAAGACACCTTCGTGCGCTGCCTGGAATCCGGGTATGCGGCCAACGTCGAGGCCGTCGTCACCGCCCGCCCGGAGGCCAAGCCCGTCGATGGCCTGCCCGAGGCGGTGGTCCACGACACCGGTGACACCCCGACCATCGCCACGCTGGTGGACTGGGCCAACACCGCCGACCTCGGCCGCACCGTCACCGCCGCGGACACGCTGAAGAACGTCTTGCTCAAGGTGCGGCAGCCGGGCGGGGAGTGGGAACTGCTGGCCATCGGCCTGCCGGGCGATCGCGAGGTCGACGACAAGAGGCTGAGCGCGGCGCTGGAGCCGGCCGAATACGCGTTGCTCGACGACAGCGACTTCGCCAGGTATCCGTTCCTGGTGAAGGGCTACATCGGCCCGAAAGCACTGCGGGACAACGGAGTTCGCTACCTGGTCGACCCGCGGGTGGTGGACGGCACCAGTTGGATCACCGGGGCGGACGAGCCCGGCCGACACGTCGTCGGCCTGGTGGCGGGACGCGATTTCACAGCCGACGGCACCATCGAGGCCGCCGAGGTGCGCGACGGTGATCCGTCCCCCGACGGCGCCGGCCCGCTGGTGTCGGCCCGGGGGATCGAGGTCGCGCACATCTTCCAGCTCGGCCGCAAGTACACCGACGCCTTCACCGCCGACGTGCTCGGTGAGGACGGCAAGCCGGTGCGGCTGACCATGGGGTCCTACGGCTTCGGGGTGTCGCGGATGGTGGCGGTGATCGCCGAACAACACCACGACGAGCTGGGCCTGCGCTGGCCCCCGTCCGTCTCGCCGTTCGACGTGCACCTGGTGATCGCCAACAAGGACGCGGACGCGCGGGCCGGAGCCACCGAGCTCGCCGCCGACCTGGACCGGTTGGGTGTTGAGGTGCTTCTGGACGACCGGCAGGCGTCGCCGGGGGTGAAGTTCAAGGACGCCGAGTTGCTGGGCGTGCCCTGGATCCTGGTGGTGGGCCGCGGCTGGGGCAACGGCGTGGTCGAGCTGCGTGACCGCTTCGGCGGCCAGACGCGCGAGCTGGCCACCGGTCCGTCTCTGGCCACCGACGTCACGGCCGCGCTGAGCGGGTAATGCGCGAAAGCCCTTGCGGCGCTAGTCGTTTCCGCCCGGGAAGCTCGTCGTGATGGGCCACGCGCCCAGCACGCGGTTCCAGCGGGCGGCCATCACGGCGCTCTGCGTCAAAGCCGTCGAGGAGAAGGCGCGGTCGTCGGCCGTCTCGGCGTGCTCGATCACCACCCGCCACGCCGACGCGCAGTCGTTCTCCATCCGGGCGGCCAGCCGCGCCGCGTCCGCGGCACTGCCGATCAGCATCGGCAGCTGGTAGCCCGGGGCGGCGACCGGGGCGTTGACCTTGCGGGCGGTCAGCATCGCGATCACGTCGTCGCGGCGCTGCCGGTGCTGCAACAGGGCCTCCACCACCATGCCGTTCACGCTGGGCGGCGACAGCGCCGAGACCATGCCGTAGCCGTAGATCGTCGAGTGTTCGATGGCCAGCGCGTCGCACAGCGCCGCGTTGTCGGCGTCCTTGCCGGAGCTCATATCGAGGGGCCCCCGGGCACCAGGGCGACCGTGTACGAGGCCGTGCAGGACGCGATGATCGACGCCAGCAGCCCGGCCCGGTAGCCCGATTCCCCCGCCACCAGGCGGCTGGCGCTGTCCGCCGACGCCCGCAACGCGTTGATCACGTCGGACACCGGGGGTGGGGGCGGCGGCGGTCCCGGCGGCTCGGCCGCGCTCGGGCTGGGGCTCGTCGTCTCGCTGGTCGACGAGCTGGTGATCTTGCCGGCTGCCCGCGAGATCTCCGTCGACAGCGCGCGGGCATGCGCGGCGCGTTGATTCGCCACCACCGCCAGCGCGGCGGCGATCTGCGGTGGATTGCCGACGGCCGCTGCGGCGGCACCGGCCAGCGCGCTGTCCTTGCGGGCCTGATCCAACGGCCCCAGCAGCTCTTCGACGGCCGGGGGCTTCGGCGGGGATTCGCCGCAGGCGGAGGTGACCACCCCGAGCGCCGCCAGAGCCACGCCGCCGGCGAGCACACCACGCCGGTTGACGGGGGGAACTGCGCTAGCCACAACCACATCCTGCCATCGGCGGACC
>NZ_LZIX01000277.1:0-7845 GCF_001666955.1 Mycobacterium sp. E735
GGGTCTCCCGGTTGCCCTCCGCAGCGAGCGACGAACACCAGTGGACGCGGTACGTCGACGTGGCCGGGCCGGTCGGCCAATTCGTGATCAAGAAGACGAACCCGGCGCCGTTGAACACGATGCTCAGGTTCGGGAAGACGTGGTAGGAGAACGTGCCCTGGAATGGCAGATCACCGAGGCCGGGAAATACGCACGGGAACGGTGAGAGCGATTCGCCGTCGATGCCGTCGCGATACGAGACGAGCATCCGGGAATGGCCGTTGCGCAGCAGCTGTATGCCGGTCGCCGACTGCTGAAGTGCGCGCGCGGCCGTGGCGCGGTGCACGTAGTTGACATGGTAGGTCTCGAGATTGGCGTCGACGGGCAGCTTCCAGTTGACCGGGACGTCGCGCACCGTGCGATCCACCAGGTGCAGCCGCCCGTCGAGCTCGGCGAAGTCGCTCAGCTCCTCGCCGACCGGCCCGAGAAACGCGGACAACGGCTGCGCATCGCGGTCGAGGTTGACGAACACGAGGGGTCCCCACGACTCGCACCGGACCTCGGCCAGGCCGTGGCACGTAGGGTCCAGGCCGGAGAAGTTGGACGCCTCGGGGTAGCCGACAAGTTTCCCCTCGAGCGAGTACGTCCACGCGTGGAACGGGCACGTGAGCCTGCGGCCGACGTTGCCCCGCGACTCTTCGACGAGCGCGGCCCCCCGGTGCCGGCAGGTGTTGTAGAAGGCGCGAACGACGTTGTCCCGGCCGCGGATCAGCATGACCGGCTTGTCGAGCTGCTCGAGCAGGAGGTAGTCGCCGGGGTTGCGCAGCTGATCGGCGTGGGCGACGAACAACCACGAGCGCGAAAAGACCGCGGCGGCTTCGAGCTTGGCGAAATCGGCGTCGAAATACCGCCCGGCGGGCACGGGCGGGAGCACCGGGAAGTCCGGCGGATACACCCGCCGATCCGCCTCGGCTTGCGCGTGCCGCTTTACCCCGTCCATCACCCGCGAGCCCATCGCCACCATCCGATTATATGAATGGTCGTTCATTTATCAAGACATGCTGCCTTCTGCCCGCAAGAATGGCGAGCATGCCGAACAAGCAGAAGGCGCCCGCGCGTCGCCCGCGGGGCCGCCCGCCGAACTCGGACGGGCAGTTGACCGCGCAGCGACTCCTTGACGCCGCGGCGACGGTATGCGTCGAAAGGGGTTTTGAGGGGAGCACGCTGCCACGGATCGCGGAGCGGGCGGGCGTCTCACCGACCGCCGTGTACAACCACTTTCACAGCCGGGAGGAATTGCTGTACGCGGCGGCGGTGCGTGCCCTCGACCAGATCACCGCGGCCGCGCTGCGGGCGGGACGCGGTGCCGGGACCCTGCAAGCGATCGCGATGGCCTACCTGCGGCCGGAGATGACACAGAACCGCCGGCTGATCGCCGAGCTGCACCTGGCCAGCCGGCGCGACGAGCGGTTGGCGTCCCTGATCGCGCAGTGGCATCGGGATTACGCGGACCGCTTCGTCGGAACCCTGGGGGCTGATCCAAACCCGCAAGCCACGACGAAAGTCGTGTTTCTGCTGCTCCTCGGGCTTTGTCACTTCGATGACCTGTCGGCGATCAGGGCGTCGCGCGCCGCGGTTAGCGAGCGGGTGGAGCGCCTGATCGAGGTGCTGCTACCGGATGGAGCCACCTAGGAGAATCGAACTCCTGACCTGCTCATTACGAGTGAGCCGCTCTACCGACTGAGCTAAGGTGGCGTGCCCTTCAGGGCGGCACGAGTCTACGGCAGCGGGGCGGGCACCCCCAAGTTAGTCGCGCAGTTCCTGGCCGAAGGTGGCCACCATCGCGTCGACGGCGAACTTGGGCTTGACGTTGATCGCCAACGCTTCGCGGCACTCCAGGACCGCTTCGATGCAGCGCAGCAGCCGCTGCGGCGAGGAGTGCGCGGCCAGCGCCGACACCCGGTCGGCCATGTCCGGATGGTTGTGCCGCACCGACCCGGCACCGGCCGAGACCATCAGCGCATCGCGGAAATAAGTGGCCAGGTCGATCAGCGCCCGGTCGAGCGCGTCGCGCGAGGCCCGGGTCTGACGCGACTTCTGCCGCCGCTCGAGGTCCTTCATCGCGCCCGTGGCGCCGCGCATCGCCCCGGCGGTGCCCTTGCCGGTGCCGCCGGCGCCCAGGGCCGTCCGCAGCTCCTCGGTCTCGGCCTCGGCGCGGTCCGCGGTGAGCACCACCGCCTCGGCTTCCGCCGCGGCGACCAGCTCCTCGGCGGCGGCGTAGGCCCGCGACGGGGTCGCGGCGTCGCGCACCAGCGCCAGCGCCCGTTCCCGGCGCTCGCGGGCCTCGGGATCGGTGGCCAGCCGCCGCGCCCGGCCCACGTGGCCGCCGCTGACCGACGCCGCCCAGTCCGCGGTCTCGGGGCTCAGGCCGTCGCTGTCGACCAGCACGCGGGCGATCGCCTCGGTCGGCGGGGTGACCAGCGCGACGTGCCTGCACCGGGAACGCAGCGTGATGGCGATGTCCTCCGGATCCACCGACGGCGCGCACAACAGGAACACCGTCGACGGCGGCGGCTCCTCGACGACCTTGAGCAGCGCGTTGGCGGCGCCCTCGGTGAGCCGGTCGGCGTCCTCGATCACCACGATCTGCCGGTGCCCGGTCGCCGGACGCCGCGACGCGATCTGCACGATGGCCCGCATGTCGTCCACCCCGATCGACAGCCCCTCCGGGACCACCCGGCGGACGTCGGCGTGGGTGCCCGCCATGGTCGTGGTGCAGGCCCGGCACTGACCGCACCCCGGTTCCCCGTCGGAGGTGCACTGCAACGCGGCGGCGAAGCACAGCGCCGCGACCGAGCGCCCCGACCCGGGAGGACCCGTGATCAGCCACGCATGTGTCATAGTCCCGTCGCCCGCGCCGCTGTGAACCAAGTCACCGCGGGCCGCCCTGGCGGCGGCGAGCAGCTCGGCCGTCACCACGTCCTGGCCTACCAGCCGCGTAAACACCCCGGACATCACCGGTAACAGTAGCCACCACCGCCGACATATACCGATCGGCCACCGGATCGCGACGATCCCGTTACATTTGGCCTCTTTTCGGCCTACGCGGGGACGCGTCGAGATCGTTGTAAGTTTCCGACAAGTCCCTGCTGACCGATACGGTGGGATCGTGGCAACACCGGCAGCACTGCCCGGGCGGATCAGCGGATTCGTCCGGTGGGTGGTGCGCACGCCGTGGCCGCTGTTCTCGCTGAGCATGCTGCAGGCCGACATCATCGGCGCCCTCTTCGTACTCGGCTTCCTGCGTTACGCGCTGCCGCCCGAGGACCGCATCCAGCTGCAGGATCTCCCGGTGCTGAACCTGGCGGTCTTCGGCACCGCGCTGGTGGTGCTGTTCCTGGCCGGCTGGATGGTGAACCTGAAGCTGCTGATGCCGGTCTTCCGCTGGCAGCGCCGTGACAACCTGCTGGCCGAGGCCGACCCGGCCGCCACCGAGCTGGCCCGTAGCCGCGCCCTGCGAATGCCCTTCTACCGCACGCTGATCAGCATGGTCGCCTGGTGCATCGGCGGGGTGGTGTTCATCATCGCCAGCTGGTCGGTGGCCCGGTTCGCGGCGCCCGTCGTGGCCGTCGCCACCGGGCTCGGCGCGGCGGCGACGGCCATCATCGGCTACCTGCAGTCCGAGCGGGTGCTGCGGCCGGTCGCCGTGGCGGCCCTGCGCAGCGGCGTCCCCGAGAACGTCCAGGCGCCGGGCGTCATCCTGCGGCAGATCCTGACCTGGATGCTGTCGACCGCCGTCCCGGTGCTGGCCATCGTGCTGGCGGTGATGGCGGACAAGGCGTCCCTGCTGCACGCCACCCCGGAGAAGCTGTTCACGCCGATCCTCCTGCTGGCGCTGGCGGCGCTGGGCATCGGCTTCGTCAGCACCCTGCTGGTCGCCATGTCCATCGCCGACCCGCTGCGCCAGCTGCGGTGGGCGCTGTCGGAGGTGCAGCGCGGAAACTACAACGCGCACATGCAGATCTACGACGCCAGCGAACTCGGCCTGCTGCAGGCCGGCTTCAACGACATGGTGCGCGACCTGTCCGAGCGGCAGCGGCTGCGCGACCTGTTCGGCCGCTATGTCGGCGAAGACGTGGCCCGCCGGGCGCTGGAGCGCGGCACCGAGCTGGGCGGCCAGGAGCGCCACGTGGCGGTCCTGTTCGTCGACCTGGTCGGCTCCACCAAGCTCGCCGCGACCCGACCGCCCGCCGAGGTGGTCCACCTGCTCAACGAGTTCTTCCGGGTGGTGGTCGAAACCGTCGGCCGGCACGGCGGTTTCGTCAACAAGTTCCAGGGCGACGCCGCGCTGGCCATCTTCGGGGCGCCGATCGAGCATCCCGACGCGTCCGGTGGCGCGCTGGCCGCGGCCCGCGAGCTGCACGACGAGCTCCTCCCGGTGATCGGGTCGGCGGAATTCGGGATCGGGGTGTCGGCGGGCAGGGCGATCGCCGGGCACATCGGCGCGCAGGCCCGCTTCGAGTACACGGTGATCGGCGACCCGGTCAACGAGGCCGCCCGGCTGACCGAGCTGGCCAAGCTGGAGTCCGGCCACGTGCTGGCGTCGGCGATCGCGGTCAGCGGCGCGCTCGACGCCGAGGCCTTGTGCTGGGACGTCGGCGAGGTGGTCGAGCTGCGCGGCCGCACCGCCCCCACCCAGCTGGCCCGGCCGGTGAAGCTCGCCGGATCCACGGACTCCCAGCCCGTGCGGTCCGCCGAGGAGCTGCACAGCGAGTCGATCGGCCCCGGCTACTAGGGCCTAGGTGCGCTTGGCGGCCTTCTTGGCCGGCGCTTTCTTGCGGGCGGCCTTCTTCGCGGGCCGCTTCACCGGACCGCGCGCCCGCCGGTCGGCCAGCAGTTCGGCGGCGCGCTCGTCGGTGATCGACAGGACGTCGTCGCCCTTTCGCAGGCTCGCGTTGGTCTCGCCGTCGGTGACGTAGGGCCCGAACCGGCCGTCCTTGATCACCATCGGCTTGCCGGTCGCCGGGTCGGCGCCCAGCTCCCGCAACGGCGGCGCGGCCGCCCCCTGCCTACCGCGGCGTTTGGGCTCGGCGTAGATCTTCAGCGCCTCGTCCAGCGTGATCTCGAAGATCTGCTCCTCGGTCGCCAGAGAACGAGAATCGGTGCCGCGCTTCAGGTATGGGCCGTAGCGACCGTTCTGCGCGGTGATCTCCTCACCGGTCTGCGGGTCGACTCCGACCACCCGGGGCAGCGACAGCAGCTTCAGCGCGTCCTCGAGCGTGACGCTCTGCAGGTCCATGCTGCGCAACAGCGAGCCGGTGCGGGGCTTGGGCCCGGTGGGCTTCTTCCCCTTCTTCGCCGGGGCGCCACCCTCCTCGTCGGGCGGCGGCGGCAGTACCTCGGTCACGTACGGCCCGTACCGGCCGTCCTTGGCGACGATCTCGTGACCCGTTTCCGGGTCGACGCCCAACGTGCGCCCCTCTTGCGGCGTGGCGAACAGCTGCTCGGCCACCTCCAGCGTCAGCTCGTCGGGCGTCAGCGAGTCGTTGAGGTTGGCCCGCTGCGGCGTTGGTTCACCGTCGTCGCCGGTCACCATGCGTTCCAGGTAGGGCCCGTTCTTGCCCACCCGGACGTACACGGGGCGACCCTGCTCATCGTCAAAGAGCTTGATGGAGTTGACTTCTCGGGCGTCGATCCCTTCGAGGTTGACGCCGACGAGTTTCTTGAGACCACCGGAGCGCGCCACCGAATCGGCCACGCCATGGTCACCGCCGAAGTAGAAACGGTTCAGCCAGTCGGTGCGCCGCTCCTGCCCGGAGGCGATCGCGTCGAGTTCGTCCTCCATCGCGGCGGTGAAGCCGTAATCGACGAGCCGGCCGAAATGCTGTTCCAGCAAACCGGTTACGGCGAATGCGACCCAGGAGGGCACCAGGGCGCTGCCCTTCTTGTGCACGTAGCCGCGGTCCTGGATGGTCTTGATGATCGACGAGTACGTCGACGGCCGGCCGATGCCCAGCTCCTCGAGCGCCTTCACCAGCGACGCCTCGGTGTAGCGTGCCGGCGGGTTGGTGGCGTGGCCGTCCGGGGTGAGCTCGATGGCGTCCAGCCGCTGACCCTGCGTCAGCTGCGGCAGCCGGCTCTCGGCGTCGTCGGCCTCGCCGCCGGCCAATTCGTCGACGGTCTCCACGTACGCCTTCAAAAAGCCGGCGAACGTGATGGTGCGCCCGCTGGCCGAGAACACGACCTGGCGGCCGCCGGATTCACCGTTGATCCGCAGGCTCAACGTCGTCCCGCGCGCGTCGGCCATCTGCGAGGCCACGGTGCGCTGCCAGATCAGCTCGTAGAGCCGAAATTCGTCGCCGTCGAGCTCGCGGCGCACCGCGTCCGGGGTGGCGAACGCCTCGCCGGCGGGCCGGATGGCCTCGTGCGCCTCCTGGGCGTTCTTCACCTTGCGGGTGTACTGCCGCGGCGACGGCGAGACGTATTCCTCGCCGTAGAGCTGACGCGCCTGGGTGCGCGCGGCGTTGATCGCCGACTGCGACAGCGTGGTCGAGTCGGTCCGCATATAGGTGATGTAGCCGTTCTCGTAGAGCCGCTGGGCGATGCTCATGGTGCGCTCCGACGAGAACCGCAGCTTGCGGCCCGCCTCCTGCTGCAGCGTCGACGTCATGAACGGCGCGTAGGGCCGCCGGGTGTACGGCTTCTCCTCCACCGACGCGACCGCCAGTTGGGCGCCGCGCAGCCCGGCGGCCAGCTCGGTCGCCTGGGTCTCGTTGAGAACGGTGACCTCGTCGGCCTTGCGCAGCTGGCCCAGCGAGTCGAAATCGCGGCCGGTGGCCACGCGCAGGCCGTCAACGCCTGCCAGCCGGGCGGAGAAGGTGGGCGGTGACGCCTGCGGGTCGGACACGCTGGCGTCCAGCTGGGCCACGATGTCCCAGTAGGAGGCGCTGCGGAACGCCATCCGATCGCGTTCCCGCTGCACGATGATGCGGGTGGCCACCGACTGGACCCGGCCCGCCGACAGCTTCGGCGCCACCTTCTTCCACAGCACCGGGCTGACCTCGTAGCCGTAGAGCCGGTCCAGGATGCGGCGGGTTTCCTGCGCATCGACCAGGTCGATGTCCAGGTCACGGGGGTTTTCGGCGGCCTCCAGGATGGCGGGCTCGGTGATCTCGTGGAACACCATCCGCTTGACCGGGATGTTCGGCTTCAGGGTTTCCAGCAGGTGCCAGGCGATCGCCTCGCCCTCGCGGTCACCGTCCGTGGCCAGATAGAGCTCGTCGACGCCCTTGAGCAGGCCCTTCAGCTCGCTGACGGTGCTCTTCTTCTCGGGGCTGATGATGTAGAGCGGTTCGAAGTCGTGGTCGACGTTGACTCCGAGCCTCGCCCAGGGCTCCGACTTGTATTTCGCCGGCACGTCGGCCGCGGCGCGGGGCAGGTCGCGGATGTGGCCGCGGGAGGATTCCACTATGTAGTTGGAGCCCAGGTAGCCGGCCAGTTTGCGCGCCTTGGTCGGCGACTCGACAATGACGAGTCGCCTACGGCTCCCAGCCCGGCCGCTCTCGCGGTCCTTGAGATTCGGGTCGGCCAACTACGCTTACGCTCCATCCTTGATCTCGGCCCCCCTGCGAGGCCGCCCCGCAGAAGAATGACAGGCCAGCGCCAGAAATTCCGGGGAAATTCAGATACGCCAGCGTTCCTTCGCCTTCGGGCACCTGACAATTTCCCACCCTTGGGCGCGACTGCGCAAACCGACTGCCCGCAGGACAAATCTTTTTCCGCGGTTATACCCGCGGCCACACCGCTGACGCGTCAACGCCGTCTGGGGCTTCGCCCACGTTCTCTACCAGGCGTGATAGCCGACGA
>NZ_LZIX01000278.1:0-720 GCF_001666955.1 Mycobacterium sp. E735
GGTGGCGCCCGTGGAGCGGATCCGGCTGGTCAACTCCGGCACCGAGGCCACGATGAGCGCGATCCGGCTGGCCCGCGGGTTCACCGGCAGGCCCAAGATCGTCAAGTTCTCCGGCTGCTACCACGGCCACGCCGACGCGCTGCTCGCCGACGCGGGATCAGGCGTGGCGACGTTGGGGCTGCCGTCGTCGCCCGGGGTCACCGGCGCGGCGGCCGCCGACACGATCGTGTTGCCCTACAACGACGTTGACGCGGTACGGCAGGCCTTCGCGGAGCTCGGCGACCAGATCGCCGCGGTGATCACCGAGGCCAGCCCCGGCAACATGGGCGTCGTCCCGCCCGCGGCCGGCTACAACGCCGCGCTGCGCGCGATCACCACCGAGCACGGCGCGCTGCTGATCGTCGACGAGGTGATGACCGGCTTCCGGGTGAGCCGAAGCGGTTGGTACGGAATCGATCCGGTCGACGCCGACCTGTTCACCTTTGGCAAGGTGATGAGCGGCGGGCTGCCCGCGGCGGCGTTCGGCGGCCGCACCGAGGTGATGGAGCGGCTGGCGCCGCTGGGTCCGGTGTATCAGGCCGGGACGCTGTCCGGTAACCCGGTGGCGGTGGCCGCCGGCCTGGCGACGCTGCGCGCCGCCGACGCGGCCGTCTACGCCGCGCTGGACGCCAACGCCGACCGGCTGGCCGCCCTGCTCTCCGAGTCATTGACCAATGCGTC
>NZ_LZIX01000279.1:0-13643 GCF_001666955.1 Mycobacterium sp. E735
ACCCACCGGCGAGCGCGCCGACTGGTGGTGGTACCAACCCTTCCAACCCCAACCACCACCATCCAACAACTAGCCCGCCTACCGGTGCGGTCGCTCCCGGCAACGTATCGACGAGTAACCGGTTGCCACCGGAATCAGCCAGCGTCGCAACGCATCCACTGCGTAAGCGTCGTTGAACCACGTGTTGTCCGGCCGGGCAAGATCTGGGAGCCTCAATGGTTCGAAGACAGTCTCCGAAATCCCGCTCGACGGAGAGGCGGCCCGCGGTGACCCGCGCCCTGACGAAGCCGGTCGGCGCCGTAACGCTGTCCGGGCTTCTCGCCCTGGCCGCTCGCTATGCCGCCCAATCGGTCGTCGCGCGGATCGAGAACAATCCCGATCCCTATCCTCGTGAGCGCCTCGCCACCGAACAGCGCGGCGAGCAGCACTTCATCAGCCGAGCCGACGGGACCGTGCTGCGCGCCATCACCGCCGGCGCGGGGCCCGCCGTCGTTTTCGCGCACGGCTACGGCGGCACGCTTGGGGAGTGGAACATCGTCTGGGATGAGCTGTTGGCCCGGGGCTACCGCCTCATCGCCTTCGACCAACGAGGACACGGTAGCTCCACGCTTGGTTCGGCCGGCGTGGGGTCCGCGCCCATGGCCGAGGACTATGCGTCCATCCTGCGGCACTTCGACGTCGAGGATGGCGTCCTGGTAGCCCACTCCATGGGCGGCTTCGTCGCCGTCCGTGCGGTGCTCGACCACGAGGACGTCTCGGGCCGGTTGCGGGGATTGGTGTTGTTCGCGACATGGCGGGCCGGATCAACGACGGTGCGCCGCAAAACAGGCTGCAGATCCCGCTGATGAGGTCGGGGCTCATGGGCTGGCTGGTGCGAACGCGGGTCGGCGGGGTGCTTTTCGGCGCAGCGCAATGCGGGAAAAAGCCTTCCCCGGCAATGATTTCGGTGTTCATCGAGTTCTTCGACAAACACATGCGCGAGCATGGGCCCCTGACGCCGATCCTGCGGGCGTTCGGGCGGGAGGACCGTTACCCCCGCCTGGGGGAGATTTCGATTCCGACGGTTGTCATGGTCGGTTCAGCCGATCGCAGCACCCCGCCCATTCACTCTCGACGGCTCGCCGCCGGGATACCCGGCGCACGGCTCGTCACGGTGCCGGGCGCCGGCCATCTGCTGAACTGGGAGGGCGCCGACGCGCTCGTCGCCGTTGTGGGAGAGCTGTCCCCTGGGTCGCAAGCCGGCTAGCGGCGGCTGGACGGTGACGATCAGCGCGGTGCGATCAGCGCGAAGGCCTGCTTGGCGACCTGCAGCATCCACCCGGTCACGTTCGGCCCGTGGTCGCGTGGCCAGTTGAGTTGAAAGCTGACCACGTACGGCTGCTGCGTCTTGTCGACGGCGTACCAGCTGAAGGTCAGATCACCCGGCAGGCCACCGGCTTTCGCGCCGATGTAGGGCCAGACGTCGCGGTCCAGCTGGATGCCCGACACCGCGGAGAGGATCTGCCTGACGGGGGCGGCCGCGCCGACGGCGTCGGCCTGCAGCGCCGCGTGGATCCGGCAGATGTCCTCCGCGTTGCCGTACCACTCCGCACCGTAGGACGACGCCGGCGTGTGGGCGCGGGTCGGATCCGGTTCGTAGGGAGTCGCATTCGCCTGGGCAAGCAGTTGGGCGCGGACTTGCGGCGACCCGTGTTGCCACTGAGTGCGCAGGTCCGGCTTGCCCCAGCCGACCGAGAACAGCTCGTACATCGTGGGGAACGGCGTCATGCTCGCCGGGTCGTGGTGGCCCGCCGTGACCAGCGCCTGCTCGATCGCGTGGGTGCCCAGCCTTCCGATCAACAGGTCGGTGGCCATGTTGTCGCTGGTCGCGATCATCTTCTCGGCGGCCGTTCGGACCGAAACCTGCGCTCCGGCGGGCAGAGCCAAACCGGACGAGCCCACCGCGCGGCTCTTGTCGGTGACGGTGAGCCGATCATCCCAGGAGATCGTTCCGTCCTTGATGGCGCCCGCCACGGCGTGCAGCACGTACAGCTTGAAAATGGAAGCGAGCGGCAAGGATTCGGTGGTATTGGTCCCAGCCACGGGGTCACAGTGCCCGTTGTCCACCTTGGCGACCTGGTAGGAATAGCGGGCCCCCGTCTTGCTCAACACCGCGTCGATGTCGTGCCACGAATCGATCTTCGGCGCCTGCGTCTCGAGGTCGAACCGATCGACCCACCCGCCGTCGTCGGTGTGTATCCGGATGTCTTGGCGCGCACCGTAGGACGACGTCAGGTGCAGGGTGGCCCTGCTGGCGCCCAGATCCACGCCGTCGAGGGTGAACGGGCGGTCCCACCACAGGCCCTCCATCGTGGTCTGCACCGACTTGACCATGTCCGGTGCGGCCAGCGTGCCGACCCCAACCGGGCCGATGGGCCAGTCCGAGTTGAGCATGTCCAGCGTCTGCTGGGCCCGGATACCGGGTGGCGTTCGTACGTCGATCTGCCGCCCGGGATTGGCCGCGTTCGCCTGCGGTGAGGGGGAGGTCGCGCAACCGGGCGCGAACGTGACTACCAATGCGGCGGCGGCACTCAACGCCACCGCGCGGCGCCGGGCCGAGAACCCGCTAGCCACCCTGCTTGTTGCCGGCAACGTCCATCACAACCTCGAATTCCAGCAGCGACGCCCCGGTCGCCACCGGGTTGGCCCGCTCGCCGGCGTGGGCCTGAATCGCGGGCCCCTGCGCCCACGCCTGAAATGCCTCTTCGGACTCCCACTGGGTCACGACGAAGTAGCGGTTCTCGCCTTTGATCGGGCGCAGCAACTGAAACCCGAGGAAGCCGGGCTGGTTGTCGACCGCGTGCGCCCGGTGTGCGAACCGCTTCTCCAGCTCGGGTCCGGCGTCGGCGGGTACTTCGATTGCGTTGATCTTCACCACTGGCGACATGCCGCTAGGCTACCCCTTCGCCCGGCCTGTCCAACTGCAGGGCGGGGCACGCAGGATGGTGACATGGCCGGTGATCTGCTGACTTGCCGCGGCGGGCGGGGCGAGCCGTTGGTGCTGGTGCACGGCCTGATGGGCCGGGGCACCACGTGGTCGAGGCAGCTGCCGTGGCTGACCGCGCTGGGCGCGGTGTACACCTACGACGCCTTGTGGCATCGGGGCCGCGGCGTCGACGACCCGCACCCGATCAGCACCGAACGGTTCGTGGCCGACCTGGCCGACGCGGTGAGCGAGCTGGGCACGCCGGTCACGCTGGTCGGGCATTCGATGGGTGCCCTGCACTCGTGGTGTCTGGCCGCGGAGCGTCCGGAACTGGTTTCCGCGCTGGTGCTCGAGGACATGGCGCCGGACTTCCGCGGGCGCACGACCGGCCCCTGGGAGCCGTGGCTGCACGCCCTGCCGGTCGAATTCGACTCCGCACAGCGCGTATACGACGAGTTCGGCCCCGTTGCCGGGCAGTATTTTCTGGAGGCCTTCGACCGCACCGCCACCGGTTGGCGCCTGCACGGGCACCCCGCGCGCTGGATCGAGGTCGCCGCCGAATGGGGCACCCGCGACTACTGGGAGCAGTGGCGGGCGGTGCGCGCCCCGGCGCTGCTCATCGAGGCCGGCAACTCGGTCACCCCGCCGGGGCAGATGCGAGAAATGGCCGAAATGAGCTCTGTCGCAAAGTATTTAAGGGTTCCGGAAGCCGGGCATCTGGTTCACGACGAAGCGCCGCAGGTGTATCGCGGCGCCGTCGAGTCATTCCTCGCCGGCGATTGAGTTCGGGCCTGACCGCCCGAGGTGAGAAGCGCAGCACCATATGATAAATTCTTCAATCGTTAAACCCTAGAAACTTTGCTGCCTTCAGGAGACTTATCGTGACGGAGCCGCTCTACAAGCTCAAAGCGGAGTTCTTCAAGACGCTGGGGCACCCCGCGCGTATCAGGATCCTGGAGCTGCTCGTGACGGGAGAGAAGTCGGTCGCCGAACTGTTGCCCGAGGTGGGGCTCGAGGCTTCGAACCTTTCGCAGCAGCTCGGCGTCCTGCGCCGGGCCGGCGTCGTCGACGCGCTGCGGGACGGCAACACGATGATCTACTCGATCGCCTCCCCGGACATCGCCGAACTGCTCATGGTGGCGCGCAAGGTGCTCACCGGGGTGCTCAGCGACCGCGTGGCGATGCTGGAAGGCCTGCGCGCCGGCGGCGCGGGGTAGCGCGCATGGGCTGGATCAGCAAAGCCGTGCGCGTCGGCCGGATCGCCGAACCCGCGCCACCAGCGCCGGAGCCGGTGACCACGCCGCCCGCCGGGGTGCGCGGCTCACTTCAGATCCGGCACGTCGACGCGGGGTCGTGCAATGGGTGCGAGGTGGAGATCGCGGGCGCGTTCGGGCCGGTTTATGACGCCGAGCGGTTCGGCGCCCGCCTGGTGGCCTCCCCGCGACATGCGGATGCGCTCCTGGTGACCGGCGTCGTAACGCACAACATGGCCGACCCGCTGCGTGTCACGCTCGAGGCGACCCCTTTGCCGCGTCGGGTGATCGCGTGTGGCGACTGTGCCATCAACCGAGGGGTCTTCGCCGACGCCTACGGCGTGGCCGGCGCGGTCGGCGAAATGGTGGGGGTGGACGTGGAGATCCCGGGATGCCCGCCGACACCGAGCCAGATCGTCGCGGCGCTGCGGTCGGTGACCGGCAGGTGACCGCAGTGCTGGCGACCCGAGCGGCGCCCGAGCCAAACACGCTGGCCCGCAACGGCTCCGGATCAATCTGGGCTGGCCTGCTGACCTCGCTGCTGGGCGCTGGCGGGTTATGGGCGGGCGCCGTGGGGATGTTCGGATCGGCGCGCGACGTCCGCATCGGTTGGTTGCTGCCGCTGGCCGGGGTCCAATTGAGCCTCGATCCGCTGGGCGGGTTCTTCATGGCGCTCACGGGGGCGGTCGCCGTCGCGGTCGGGCTGTACACGATTGGCTATGCCCGGCGCGAGCGGGTGGGCCCGGTGACGCTGGCGGTGTTGCCCGTGTTCATCGCGGCGATGCTGCTGGTGCCCGCGGCGGCGTCGATCACCACGTTCCTGCTGGCGTGGGAGTTGATGGCGGTGGCGTCGTTGGTTCTGGTGCTGGCGAACCACACCCGCCCGCAGGTTCGCTCCGCCGCGTTGGTGTATGCGGTGATGACGCAGTTGGGGTTTGTGGCGATTCTGGTCGGCCTGATGGTGTTGACGGCGGCGGGCGGCGCAGACCGGTTCGCCGACTTGCACCGGATACCGCAGGGCGCGCAGACCGCGGTGTTCCTGTTGACACTGGCGGGGTTCGGCTCGAAGGCCGGCCTGGTGCCGCTGCACGCCTGGCTGCCTCGGGCCCACCCGGAGGCGCCGAGCCCGGTGTCGGCGCTGATGAGCGCGGCGATGATCAACCTCGGCGTCTACGGCGTTTGTCGCTTCGATTTGCAGCTGCTCGGGCCCGGGCCTCGCTGGTGGGGTCTGGCCCTGATGGTCGTCGGCGGGGTGTCGGCCCTCTACGGCGTGGTGCAGGCCTCGGTGGCCACGGATCTCAAACGGCTGCTTGCCTATTCGACCACCGAGAACCTCGGGCTGATCACGCTGGCCCTTGGCGCCGCCACCCTGTTCGCGGCCACCGGCGCAAGCGGGCCGGCCGCGATCGCCACCGCGGCGGCCATGCTGCACCTCGTTGCGCATGCGGCCTTCAAGTGCCTCGGTTTCCTCGCCGCGGGATCGGTATTGGCCGCGACCGGGCTGCGCGACCTCGACCGGCTGGGCGGCCTGGCCCGCCGGATGCCGGCGACGACCAGCCTGTTCGCGGTCGCCGCGCTCGGGGCGTCGGGACTGCCGCTGGGGGCCGGGTTCGTCAGCGAGTGGCTGCTGGTGCAGTCGCTGATCCACACGGCCCGAGGGCATTCCGCCGTCTTGGCGTTGACCACGCCGCTGGCGGTGGGGGTGGTCGCGCTCACCACGGGTCTGGGCGTGGCGGCGATGGTCAAGGCGTTCGGCATCGGGTTCTTGGCGCGGCCGCGTTCCGATCAGGCCGCGGACGCCCGAGAGGCGCCACCCACGATGCTGGCCGCCATGGCAATCGCTGCGGCGGCCTGCCTGACGATGGCGGTGGCGCCCGCGGTCATCGCACCCGCGCTGCGCCAAGCGGTCGCCGCGCTACCGGCCGCCCGCGCAATCGGATTCACCGGTCTCGGGGCCGTGGTGCGGCTGCCCGGCCTGCAGGGGTCGATCGCCCCGGGCGCGATCGCCGTCGGTGTCGTGGTGGCCACGGTGACCGCGGCGATGCTGACGCTCTGGCGCCGCGGCCGTCGCCCGTCGGCCGCCACGTTGCCGCTGTGGGCTTGCGGCGCGGAGGATCTCACCGCGCGAATGCAGTACACCGCAACGTCGTTCGCCGAGCCGTTGCAACGGGTGTTCGACGACGTCCTGCGCCCCGACACCGACATCGAAGTCACGCACAGCGCCGAATCGCAATATCTGGCCGAAAAAATCACCTACCGGACCAGAATCGTCGATGCCATCGAGGAACGCTGCTATACCCCGGTGATCCGAGCCGTCGAGGTCGCGGCGGATGTGGCCCGGCGCGCCCACACCGGCAGTGTGCACCTTTATCTGGCCTACGGCGCGCTCGGCGTGCTCGTCGTGCTGGTGGTGGCCCGGTGAATGTCTTGTCCTACGTCGCGGGCGCGGTCCAGATCGCTGCCGTCATGGCCGGGGCGCCGCTGGTGGTCGGCCTGACCCGGCAGGTGCGCGCCCGCTGGGAGGGCCGCGCCGGCGCCGGAATCCTGCAGCCCTGGCGTGACATCGTCAAACAGCTTGGGAAGCAACAGATCAACCCACGTGGGACGACCTTGGTGTTTGCCGCCGCGCCCGCGATCGTCGCCGGAACCACGCTGCTGATCGCCGCGATCGCACCGCTGGTCGCCACCGGGTCGCCACTGGACGCCAGCGCTGACCTGTTCGCCGTGGTCGGACTGCTGTTTGTCGGCACCGTCGCGCTCACCCTGGCCGGCATCGACACCGGCACCTCGTTCGGCGGCATGGGCGCCAGCCGCGAAATCACGATCGCCGCGCTCGTCGAACCCACCATCTTGCTTGCGGTCTTCGCCCTGTCCATGCCGGCGGGGTCGGCGAATCTCGGTGCGCTGGTGGCGCATACGATCACCCATCCGGGCCAGGTGGTGTCGCTGGCCGCCGTCCTGGCCTTCGCCGCACTGGTGATCGTGATCGTCGCCGAGACCGGACGGCTGCCGGTGGACAACCCGGCCACGCACCTGGAGCTGACGATGGTGCACGAGGCGATGGTCCTGGAGTATGCCGGCCCGCGGCTGGCCCTGGTGGAGTGGGCGGCCGGGATGCGGCTGACCGTGCTGTTGGCGCTGCTGGCAAACCTGTTCGCCCCCTGGGGTATTGCCGGCGGCCGACCGGGCGCGGTCGACGTCGCCGTCGGCTTGGCCGCAGTGGCGGCCAAGGTCGCGGTGTTGGCCGGATCCCTGGCCACCGTCGAGGTGTTCGTCGCCAAGCTGCGGCTCTTCCGGGTACCCGAACTGCTGGCCGGATCGTTCCTGTTGGCGTTACTCGCGGTCGTCGCCGCCAACTTCTTCGTGGTGCCGGCATGACGTATGGGACGTTCTCGGTGCTGGTCGACCTCGCCGCCGGCGGGCTGCTGTTGGCCGCGGTGCTGATCGTGTGGCGGCGCGACCTGACCGCCATCATCCGGCTGCTGGCGTGGCAGGGTGCCGCGCTGGCGGCCATCCCCCTGCTGCGCGGGGCGTATGACCGTGACGGCGCGCTCATCGGCGTCGGGGTGGCCGTGCTGGCCCTGCGGGTCGCGGTGCTGCCGCGGCTGCTGGCCCGAGCGGGCGGCGCCGAGTCACGATCGCCCCGGGAAGCCACCCCGGTCATCAACACCGCCACGTCGCTGCTGATCACGGCCGCGCTCACGCTGGCCGCGTTCGCCGCCACCCAACCCCTGGTGAACCTGCAGCCCGCCGCGACCACGTCCGCGGTCCCGGCCGCCACCGCCGTCGTCCTGATCGCATTGCTCGTCATGGTCACCCGGCGGCATGCCGTGTCGCAGGCAGCGGGATTCCTCATGCTGGACAACGGGATCGCCGCCACCGCGTTCCTGCTCACCGCAGGGGTGCCGCTGATCGTCGAACTCGGCGCCTCGCTGGACGTGTTGTTCGCGGTCCTCGTGATCGGAGTCCTGACGGGGCGGTTGGCTCACGCCTTTGGTGCTGCCGACCTTGACGCGTTACAGGAGCTGCACGACTGATGACCGCTTTGTTGCTCGCCGCGATCCTCACTCCGATCGGTGCTTCGGTCGCCGTCCTGGTTGCCGGATGGCGCCGGGCGACCGCGACACTGATCGTGCTCTCGGCGGTGACGGTGCTCGCGTGCGGCGCGGCGCTCGCCGTCCGCGTCGGGTCCGGAACCCGGTTCGCCCTAGGCGGGTTGCTGCGACTCGATGCGCTCACCGTCACGATGCTGATCGTCATCGGAATCGTTGCCACACTGGCCACTTGGGCCAGCATCGGCTACCTCGACGCCGAACTCGCGCACGGTCACACCGACCCGCGCGGTGCCCGGGTTTACGGAGCCCTCACGGCCGGCTTCCTGGCGGCGATGGTTGTTGCGGTGTGCGCCAACAACATCGGCGTCATCTGGATCGCGATCGAGGCGACCACGGTGATCACCGCCTTCCTGGTCGGGCACCGCCGCACCCGCGGCGCGCTCGAAGCAACCTGGAAGTACGTCGTGATCTGTTCGGTCGGCATCGCCGTCGCCTTCCTCGGCACCGTGCTGCTCTACTACGCCGCCGAGCATGCCGGTGCGCCGGCCGCCGCCGCGCTGAACCTCGACGTGCTGGCGGCGCACGCCGGCGGGCTCGATCCCGGCATCGCCCGGTTGGCAGGCGGCCTGCTGCTCATCGGTTACGGCGCCAAGGCCGGGTTGTTTCCGTTCCACACCTGGCTGGCCGACGCCCACAGCCAGGCCCCGGCACCGGTTTCCGCGCTGATGAGCGGCGTGTTGCTGTCGGTTGCCTTCTCGGTACTGATCCGCCTCAAGCCGATCATCGGCGCCGCCACCGGACCCGCTTTCATGCGTTCGGGCCTGCTCGTGATCGGGCTGGCGACGCTGGTGGTCGCCGCTCTGATGCTCACGGTGACGACCGACCTCAAGCGCATGCTCGCCTACTCGTCCATGGAGAACATGGGTTTGATCGCGATCGCCGCCGCGGCCGGGACCTCGCTGGCCATCACCGCTCTGCTGCTGCACGTCCTCGCACACGGGATCGGCAAGACGGTCCTCTTCTTGGCCAGCGGCCCGCTGCAGGCGGCGCACGGCTCCACCGCGATCGCCGACATCGCCGCGGTGCTGCGCCGCTCCCGGATCGTCGGCGTGTCGATTGCCGTCGGCGTGATCGTGCTGCTCGGCCTCCCGCCGTTCGCCATGTTCGCCAGCGAGCTGGCCATCGTTCGATCACTCGCCGACGCGCGGCTGGCCTGGGTGCTCGCCGCGGGCATGTTGCTGGTTGCGGTCGCCTTCGCTGCGCTGGCGCGCAACGCGGGCCGCATCCTGTTGGGCCGCCCGACCGAAGCACGCGAAATCGCAGTTCCCCGAACGATTTCTGCCGCCCTCGTCGTCGGGATCGCCGCATCGATCGCCCTCGGCGTCACAGCCGGTCCGCTCACCGGCTTGTTCACCGCCGCCGCCAGCGACGTCGGGGGAGCGCGGTGAGGGCCGAATGGCAGCGCCACAGGCTACCCCAGGACGGGCTGGCGGCCTCGGCGGAAGACCTGCTGGGCAACGGATTCCGCTTGGCCCTGGTCGCCGCCCACGACGACTCCGCCGCCTACCGGGTCGTCTATCTGTTCCTCGCCGGCCGGCCGGACCGCCGCGTCGAACTCGAATGTGTGCTGCCCAAAGACGATCCGGCCATTCGATCGCTGGCCTATATGTCGTTTACGGCCAGCCGCTTCGAGCGCGAAAT
Organism: Mycobacterium sp. E735; assembly: GCF_001666955.1. Classification (NCBI taxonomy): domain Bacteria; kingdom Bacillati; phylum Actinomycetota; class Actinomycetes; order Mycobacteriales; family Mycobacteriaceae; genus Mycobacterium; species Mycobacterium sp. E735. Next base: position 9,975 of record NZ_LZIX01000279.1, read on the forward strand.
GACGGACCTGTACGGCATCCGGTGCGTGGGCCATCCCAAAGCGCGCCGCCTGGTGCGTCATGCCCACTGGCCGGAGGAATGGTATCCGATGCGCCGCACGGCGCCGCCGGCCCCCAAACTCGATGCCAGCGGCCACTTCCCGTTCGTCACGGTCGAGGGCCCTGGTGTATACGAGATCCCGGTTGGCCCCGTGCACGCGGGGCTGATCGAGCCGGGCCACTTCCGCTTCTCCGTCGCCGGGGAAACCGTGCTGCGCCTCAAGGCCAGACTGTGGTTCGTGCACCGCGGGATGGAAAAGCTGTTCGAGGGCCGGCCGGCCGGCGGAGCGGTCGAATTGTCCGAACGGGTCAGCGGCGACACCTCTGTTGCGCACGCGCTGGCCCACTGCCTCGCCATCGAAGACGCACTCGGCGTCGAACTCCCCGACGAGGCGCACCGGCTGCGGGCGCTGCTCGTCGAACTCGAACGGCTCTACAACCACGCCGCCGATCTGGGCGCACTCGCCAACGACGTCGGTTTCGGCCTCGCCCACGCGCACGCCCAACGCATCCGCGAGCAACTGCTGCGACTCAACGACGCGGTGACCGGCCACCGGCTGCTGCGCGGCGCGATGCGCCCGGGTGGGGTGGCGCTGCGGGCGCTGCCGGATTCGGGCGCGTTGCGGCGCATCGCCGCCGACGTCGCCGAGGTCGCCGAGCTGACCCTGCACAACACCGTGGTGTATGACCGCTTCGCCGGGACCGCCGTCCTGCACCAACAGGACGCTCACGCGCTCGGATGCCTGGGCTATGTCGCGCGTGCCAGCGGCCTTCGCACGGACGCCCGAATCGAACACCCCACCACCGCACTGCCCGTCACCGAGATCGACGCCGTCGAGGGGGACGTGCTGGCCCGCTACACGGTGCGCCGCGACGAATTCGCGGCTTCCACCGAACTCGCCTGCCATCTGATCGAAACACACAGCGGCCCAATCGAATACACAAAGAGCTTGCCGGCGACCGACGGCCCCCGCAGTGGGATCGGCATCGTCGAGGGCTGGCGCGGCACCATCGTCCACCGTGTCGAAACCGACGCCGCCCACCGGATCAGTCGCGCCAAGATCGTCGACCCGTCGTGGTTCAACTGGCCTGCGCTGCCGGTCGCGATGGCCGACACCATCGTCCCCGACTTCCCCCTGGCCAACAAAAGCTTCAACCAGTCCTACGCCGGCAACGACCTTTGATCGGCGCGACTATGCCTCGCCCGCCAGGGCGAATCGGCCGTCGGCCGTCTGGGCCACCAGGCCGTCGGCCAGCAACGAAAACAGTGCCCGGTCGCGCTGGGCGGTATCGGTCAGCCACGCCACGTCCAGCTCCGCCCGGGTGACCGGAGAGTCCTTGGCGCGCAACACATCCAGCAGCCGGCCACGGACCTGCCGATCGGTTCCCGCGTAGGTCTGCACCCGCCGGGCCGGCCCCTGGGCCGGGGGATGGCCGGCGTCGCGCCACGCGCACCGGGTGAGCGGGCACAACCCGCACCTCGGCGTTCGCGCGGTGCACACCGTCGCGCCGAGTTCCATCAGGGCGACGGAGAACCGCGGCGCCGTTTCGTCCGCGGGCAGCAGGGCAGCGACGTCGGCCATGTCCCGCACCGCCGACGGCGAACCGGCATCGGCCAGCCCGCGCACGGCGCGGGCCACCACCCGGCGCACGTTGGTGTCCACCACCGGGACCGACTGCCGGTAGGCGAAACAGGCGACGGCGCGCGCGGTGTAGCTGCCGATGCCCGGCAACGTCAGGAGGATGTCGACATCCTCGGGCACCACGTCGCCGTAGTCGCGCGCGATAACGGTCGCGCACTCGTGCAGGCGCTTGGCCCGCCGCGGATAGCCCAGCTTGCCCCACGCCCGCAGCACGTCGGCGGCGCTGGCGGCGGCGGTGGCCGACGGGGTGGGCCACCGCAGCACCCAGTCCGACCAGATCGGCAGCACCCGCGACACCGGCGTCTGCTGCAGCATGAACTCGCTGACCAGGATCTGCCACGCGCTCACGCCGGGCTCACGCCAAGGCAGATCGCGGCGGGATCGCTCGTACCACTCGAGCAACTCGTCGCCCGGAATATTTGGCCGCCCGTTCACCCGCGGATGCGGCATGATGTCAGCCATGCCTAACACCAGCCCCGTAACCGCGTGGAAAGCACTCAAAGAGGGTAACGAGCGATTCGTCGCAGGAAAGCCGCAGCATCCCAGCCAGAGTGTCGAACACCGGGCCAGCCTGGCCGCAGGGCAGAAGCCCACCGCTGTCGTGTTCGGTTGCGCCGACAGTCGGGTGGCGGCCGAGCTCATTTTCGACCAGGGCCTGGGCGACATGTTCGTGGTGCGCACGGCCGGGCAGGCGATCGACTCGGCGGTGCTGGGTTCCATCGAGTTCGCGGTGACGGTGCTGGACGTGCCGCTCATCGTGGTGCTGGGTCACGACAGCTGCGGCGCGGTCAAGGCCGCGCTGGGCGCGATCAACGACGGTGCGATCCCGGGCGGTTTCGTGCGGGACGTGGTGGAGCGAGTCGCGCCGTCGATCCTGATGGGCCGCCGCGACGGGCTCAGTCGCGTCGACGAGTTCGAGGAACGGCACGTGCGCGAAACGATCGCGCAGCTGGTGTCGCGTTCGAGCGCGATCGCCGAGCGGGTGGCGGCGGGCACCCTGGCGCTGGCGGGCGCGACCTATCACCTTTCCGACGGGCGCGCGGCGCTGGTCGACCACGTCGGGGACATCGGCGAATAGGCCCCGGCGCGGCCGGCACTAACACGGCCGTCAGCCAGCAAACCCCGCGACACGCCGGGGCGGGTCAGGCAACTCGACGTGACCTGGGCCTACGCTGCAAACGTGCTGGATCTGGAACCGCGTGGCCCGCTACCCACCGAGATCTATTGGCGGCGCCGTGGCCTGGCCGTGGGCGTCGCGGTCGTCGTCGTAGGGATCGTGGTCGCCGCGGTCATCGCCTTCATGGGACACAGCTCGGGCGCCAAGCCCGCCAGTGCCGACAAGCCCAATTCCGCTCAGAGCAAGCCGGGATCACCTGCGCCGCAGGCGCCTCCGCCGATCGCGCCCGGTGAGCAGCCCACGCCGGTGCCGCAACAGGGCCAGAACCCGGAGATGCCCACCCCGACCGCCGCGGTGCAGCCGCCGCCGGTGCTGAAAGAGGGCGACGACTGCCCCGATTCGACGCTGGCCGTCAAGGGCCTGACCAATGCGCCGCAGTACTTCATCGGTGATCAGCCGAAGTTCACCATGGTCGTCACCAACATCGGCCTGGTGTCGTGCAAGCGTGACGTCGGCGCCGCGGTGCTGGCCGCCTACGTGTACTCGCTGGACAACAAGCGGCTGTGGTCGAACCTGGACTGCGCGCCGTCCAACGAGACGCTGATCAAGACCTTCACGCCGGGCGAGCAGGTGACGACCGCGGTGACCTGGACGGGGATGGGGTCGGCTCCGCACTGCCCGCTGCCGCGGCCGGCGATCGGGCCGGGCACCGGGCCCGGCGGCGGAGGCGGCTGGTTCATGATGAACGGCACCGGCTGCGAACGCAGGTTGCCCAGCTGCACGACGAGGTTGTAGGTGCCCGGCCCGATCGCCGGCCGCGGCAGCGGGCAGTGCGGAGCCGACCCCATCCCCGTCCAGGTCACCGCGGTCG
>NZ_LZIX01000280.1:0-4114 GCF_001666955.1 Mycobacterium sp. E735
CAGCGGGCCGAGGACATCGAAAGTGGCTCCGCCCCAGTCGATGAGGTGATGCCGACCATCCCGCGGCCAACCGATGAGGTCAGGCACCACGGCCAGCGGCAGGGCGGCCGCCAGGTCGTTTACCCCGTCGACCGCACCCTGGGCGAGCGCGGCATCGACGACCGCCGCGGCGGTGGCGTCCACGCTGTCGCTGATCGCACGCAGCACGCGCGGCAACAGTCGGTGCGCGACCAGTTTGCGACGTTGATCGTGCTCGTCGCCGTCGCTGTTGAGGGTCGTGCCTCGCGATAGGCGATTGGTGATCGGGTTCAGGGAGACGCCCCTGCCCGACAGGAACGTCGTGTCGTCACGCAACACGGCCTTGCTCTCGGCGTAGCGGGGGAGCGCGTACGCCTTCTGCTTGGCCAGCCAGACCACCGGGCCGAGGTCGCGCAGGCGCCGGTAGTGCGGGTAGGGATCGACGATGGCGGCGGCGGAGTAGAGGTCGGGTTCGTATACCGGGACACCGGCCGGTGTGCGACGCATCGTTCTCCTCACAGCGCGCCTGGCGGCCACGGCGCACGCTTTCTGACGAAATCGTCACATACGGCGATATGCTCAGTCAAGCCCTGAGGTGCCGTGCCCGGGTGCAACGGATGGTTCGGCGGCGGACGGCCAAGGCCGGCTGCTCCGTTCTCACCGACGGTCCTACCCAGACAAACCGGCCGCGCCTAGCGCGGCTCGCAGACCACGAGCGGGATGACGCGGTCGATGGCCCGACGGTATTCGCGGTAGCGAGGGCAGATCCGCTTCAGCGGCGGCCAATAGCGTTCGCGCTCAGCGTCTGTGGCATCCCGGGCCACCAGATCCAGCTGCCGGGCGCGGATCTGCACCCGCACTTCGGGATGCTCCTTCAGGTTGCGATACCACAACGGGTCTACGTCGCGCCCGCCGAAAGAAGCCGGCAGAATCACCCTTTCGCCGTCGAGCTGTTCAGTGCCCGCGGCTTCGCCGACGTCAGCGTCGACGACGTCGCCCAGGATCTTTCCCAACCTGCAGCGAGGGAAACGTTACGGGTCGCAGATGACGATCGGGATGACGCGGTCCGTCCACGATCGGTAGTCGCCGAATGACGGGTACATGGCATCCAGCTTCGGCCAGTATTCCGCGCGCTCGGCCTCGGTGGCGTCACGGGCCTGCAGCTGCAGCACCTCGTCCTTGATCTGCACGGAGACTTTGGGATTGGCCTTGAGGTTGAGGTACCACAATGGGTTCTTGTCGCTGCCGCCCTTCGATGCGACCAGTACCACCCGGTTCCCTTCGCGTAGATACAGCAGCGGGCTCACCCGCGGTTCACCGGTCTTACGGCCCGTCGTGGTGAGCAGGGCGACCGGCGCGTTGCCGAAGGTGCCGCCCAGTTTTCCGTTGCTGCGTCGGTAGATCCACGTGTTGCCCTTGGCCATCCATTTGATGATGAAGCCGACCCAGGGGGCGTTCAAAGAGCGTGGCTTCGGTTTAGGCATGATGTTCCCTTAGCGCTGGACAAATGGTTGGAAGCGAACCTTGATGTGGTGGATTTCGGCCTTGCCGCTTGAGCTTTCGGCCGGTATCACGAACGTCTCGTTGACTCGTGCGGCCAGCCGACGGCCGCCGAACGCCGCCTTGGTCAGCACGGTGTACGCCGCGTGCACCCGGTCTCCGTCGATTCGGTAATCCGGCGGCGTCGTGTCCGCGAGAAATCGGTACTGCGGACCACGATTCATGCTGCGGCGCAGATGGTTTCCGGAGAACCCGTTCTTGATCCCTTGCTCGACGCGGGTGCACCGCGCGGCGAACGGAACGGAGTCGCCGTGATGGCTGACAAGCGCGTCGATGTAGGCCTGCGCCGCGGCGATGCGGCTCTCTTCGGAGACGAGCACCGAGAGGCTAGATGCGTTCGATGATGGTGCCGGTTGACAGGGCACCGCCCGCGCACATGGTGATCAGCGCGGTGCTCTGGTCGGTGCGCTCCAGCTCGTGCAGCGCGGTGGTGATCAGCCGGCTGCCGGTGCTGCCCACCGGGTGGCCCAACGCGATCGCCCCACCGTTCACGTTCACCTTGTCCATGTCCGGGTTGTGCACCCGCGCCCAGGACAGCACCACCGACGCGAACGCCTCGTTGATCTCGGTGATGTCGATGTCACCAATCTTCATGCCGGCCTTTTCCAGAACCTTGGCGGTGGACTGGACGGGGCCGTCGAGGTGGTAGTACGGCTCGGCGCCGACCAGCGCCTGGCTGACGATGCGGGCCCGCGGCCGCAATCCGAGCGACTTGGCCTTGTCCTCGTCCATCCACAGCACCGCCGCGGCGCCATCGGAGATCTGCGACGACGTTCCCGCCGTGTGGATTCCGCCCTCGATGACCGGCTTCAGCGAGCTCAGCCCCGACAGGGTGGTCTCCCGCAGGCCCTGGTCGCGGGAGATGGTCACCCGCTCGGACGTCGGCTGCTTGTTCTCGTCCAGTGCCGGCGCCTCGATCGGGGAGATCTCGCGGTCGAACCGGCCTTCCTCCCACGCCCGCTTGGCCTTGGCCTGCGATTGGTAGCCGAACTCGTCGATGTCGTCGCGGGTGATGCCCCGCCGCTTGGCGATCCGCTCGGCCGCGGTGAACTGGTCGGGCAGGTCGATGTCCCACGACGCGGGCCGCAGGATGCTTCGGTCGGGACCGGCGTTGGCGCCGAGTCCGACGCGGCTCATGGCCTCGATTCCGCAGGCGATGCCGATGTCGATGGCACCCGCCGCGATCAACCCGGCCACCAGCCCGTTGGCCTGCTGGCTGCTGCCGCACTGGCAGTCCACGGTCGTGGCGCCGACGTGCTCCGGCAGCCCGGCGACCAGCCAGCTGACCCGGGTGATGTTGTTGGACTGCTCGCCGAACTGCGTCACGCAGCCGCCGATGACCTGTTCGACGTCGCCGGCGTCGATGCCGGCCTTCTCCACCAGCGCCCTCTGCACCGCGCCAAGCAGCTCGGTCGCATGCAGCCCTGACAGCCATCCGTTGCGCTTGCCGATGGGGCTGCGGGTGGCTTCGACGATTACCGGGTTACCCATTCCGTCAGGCTAGAACACGTTTCATTAGTCTGACAAGCGACGATGGTGACCTGCCTTTTATCTGCGCAGGAGCCGTGTTTTACTGGCACTAGAACACGTTGCAATTGAGGAGCGCACACATCATGGCACCCCCCAACATCCCCGCCGACTTCGACTTTCTCGACCCCGACGTCAACCTCGCCGGGCTGCCCGTCGCGGAACTCGCCGAGCTGCGCAAGGCGGAGCCCATCCACTGGGTCGACATCCCCAATGGCGCGGGCGGGTTCGAGGACCACGGATATTGGCTCGTCACCAAGCACGCCGACGTCAAGGAGGTGTCCAAGCGCAGCGACATCTTCTCGAGCTGGATGAACGGCGCCATCCCGACGTGGCCGCCGGAGATGAAGCGCGAGCAGGTCGAGCTGCAGCGCAGCGTCATGCTCAACATGGACGCACCCCACCACACCCGGCTGCGCAAGATCATCTCGCGCGGCTTCACGCCACGGGCCATCGGACGGCTGGAGGCCGAGCTGGCCCAGCGTGCCCAGAACATCGCGAAGACCGCGGCGCACGAGGGCAGCGGCGACTTCGTCGAGCAGGTCTCGTGCGAGCTGCCGCTGCAAGCCATCGCGGGCCTGCTCGGCGTTCCCCAGGAGGATCGCGACAAGCTCTTCCGCTGGTCCAACGAGATGACCGGCGGCACCGACCCCGAGTACGCTCACGTCGATCCCGCGCAGTCGTCGATGGAACTGATCACCTACGCCATGGCGATGGCCGCGGAGCGCAGCAAGAACCCCACCGACGACATCGTCACCACGCTCGTCCAGGCCGACATCGACGGCGAGAAGCTCTCCGACGACGAGTTCGGTTTCTTCGTGGTGATGCTCGCGGTGGCGGGCAACGAGACCACGCGCAACTCGATCACCCACGGCATGTGATCGGCGACCGCGTTGAAGATGAGGGTGATGGTCATGCGGGCCAGGTTCGCGCCGATGCAGTAGTGGGCGCCGGTGCCACCGAACCCGACGTGGGGGTTCGGGTCGCGCAGGATGTTGAAGGTGTGCGG
>NZ_LZIX01000281.1:0-13880 GCF_001666955.1 Mycobacterium sp. E735
CGCCGAGGAGATGCGCGGTGACCTGGCGGACCCGATCACGCCGCTGCTGGCCACCGGCGCGGCGGCCAGCGCCCTGCTCGGTTCCCCGCTGGACGCCGTCCTGGTCGGCAGCGTGCTGCTGGTCAACGCCGCCCTGTCGGCCGAGCAGCAGCTGCACGCCGAGCGCACGCTGAATCGCCTACTGGCCGTGCAGGATCCGCCGGCGCGACGCCGGGTCGGCGCGCTGGACGCGCAGCGCCGCGAGAAGGTGCCGACCAAGCGGCTGCGGCCGGGCGACATCATCGAAGTGCACGCCGACGAGGTGGTCCCCGCGGACGCCCGGCTGTTGCACGCCTCGAACGTGGAGGTCGACGAGTCGACGCTGACCGGCGAATCGCTGCCGGTGTCCAAGCAGACCGAGCCCACGCCCGGCGCGCCGCTGGCCGAACGGACCTGCATGCTCTACGCCGGCACCACGGTGGTCGCGGGCACGGCGGTGGCCGTGGTCACCGCCGTGGGATCGCGGTCGGAGATGCGCAGGGCGCTGGCGATGGCGCCGAGGAAGCTGCAAGAGATCGGGCTGCAGCGGCAGCTGCGGCACATCACCCGTCGGGCCCTGCCGTTCAGCGTGGCCAGCGGCGGCCTGGTCGGGTTGCTCAGCGTGGCCCGCGGCACCGGGCTGCGCGAGGCGGTGTCCAGCGCGGTCACGCTGGTCGTCGCCGCCATCCCTGAGGGCCTGCCCCTGGTGGCGACCCTGGCCCAGCTGGCGGCCGCCCGCCGGCTCACCGGCGAATCGGTGCTGATCCGCAACCCCCACTCGGTGGAGGCGTTGGCCCGGCTGAACGTGGTGTGCTTCGACAAGACCGGGACGCTCAGCGAAAACCGGCTCAAGGTCAAGGAGGTGCGCCCGCTGCCGGGCTACGCCGCCGGCGCGGTGCTGGACGCGGCGCTGGGCACCAGCTATGCCCGGCACAGCCACCGGGTCGATCACGCCACCGACGACGCCATCCACCGTGCCGCCGCCGACCCGGCCCTCCGCGGTGACGGCTCCACGCCGCAACGGCTGACCCGCGACGCGTTCCTGCCGTTCCAGTCCGGCCGCCCGTTCGCCGCCGCACTGGTCGGCACCCGGCTGACCATCAAGGGCTCGCCCGAGGTGCTCTCCTCGGCGTTGCTGCAGCACGACCACTCCTTGACCAGGCAGATCGACGAGATGGCGGCGGGCGGGCTACGGGTGCTGGCCGTGGCCGAGCGGACACTGAGCCAGCAGGAAGCCTCAACCGCCGCAACGGATCCGGATTACCTCGAGACCCTGTGCACCGGCAGCCTCACCCCGATCGGCCTGCTCGGGCTCGCCGACACGCCCCGGCCCGCGGCGCACGCGGTGCTCAAGGAACTCGCCGCGCGTGAGATCGGCGTCCGGCTGATCACCGGTGACCACCCGGCAACCGCCGCGGCGATCGCCCAGGAAATGGGGCTCGACGTCACCCCCGATCAGGTGATCACCGGCAGCGATTGGGAAGCCCTGTCCGCCGACGGGCGGGCCGCGGCCGCGTCGTCGGGGGTGGTGTTCGCGCGGATGACGCCGGAACACAAGATCGACGTGGTCCAGACCCTGGAGCGGTCCGGTCTGGTCACCGCCATGGTCGGCGACGGCGTCAACGACGCCGCCGCGATCCGGGCGGCCAGCGTGGGCATCGGCGTGGCGGCCCGCGGCAGCGATGCGGCCCGCACGGCGGCCGACGTGGTGCTGCTCGACGAGCGGATCGAGGCGCTGATCGACGCCCTGGACGAGGGCCAGCAGTTGTGGCGGCGCGTGCAATCGGCGGTGTCGATGCTGTTGGGCGGCAACCTCGGCGAGGTGTGCTTCGCCCTGATCACCACCGTCCTCACCGGGCGGTCGGTGCTCAACGCCCGGCAGATGCTGTTGGTCAACATGCTGACCGACGCGCTGCCCGCCGCGGCGCTGGCCGTCAGCCCGCAGGCGGCCACCGACGAGGTCAGCCGCGACGAGGCGGCCATGTGGCGGGCGATCGGAATCCGCGGCGCGGCAACCACAATCGGCGCGACGGCGGGCTGGGCGATGGCCAGCGTGACCGGCCCGCCGCGCCGCGCGGCGACCGTTGCGCTGATCGCGCTGGTGGGCGCGCAGCTCACCCAGACGCTGGTCGACTCGCGCGCCCCGCTGGTGGTGCTGACGTCCGTCGGCTCGCTGGGCGCGCTCGTTCTCGTGGTCAGCACCCCGGGGCTCAGCCAGGTGTTCGGCTGCACGCCCGTGGATCCGCTGGCCTGGGGTCAGGGCCTGCTGGCCGCGGTCGCGGCCAGCTCGCTGTCGGCGGTCGCCCCCGACTTGCTGCTGCGCGCGTCCCAGAGCGTGCAGCGCCGGATGGTCGGCGAATGATGTCGCGGTCGAAACCGGTTGGCGGCACTTGTTGTTCATGTCTGGTAAACCCCGCGGTCACTTCTCCGGGTCGCGGGCCGGTCACGCCGGCCGTACCGTTTGCGGTACGACGGCTAACTCGAAAAGGTAAGCGAGCAGGTGGTTGAGATGGAGCGCGACAATCGGTTGCGGCTCAAGCCTTATCGGTCGGTATCGGAGCACATCGACGGCGCCTGGTGGCCACAGTCGACCAACTTGGTCGAGGAGCTGCCGAAGTTGCTGACGGCGTTGTCCGAGCGGATGGGCCGGATCGTGATGGTGGGCTACCGCCGCAACGGCTGGGACGAGACGCCGGCCCTGGTCGAAGTCGCCGGGCACACCGTCGAACTGCTCGGCTTCACCAGCGACGAGCCGACCAGTGTCATCCTGATCGGCGAGAACGGCCGCCACGTCACGCTGCAGGTGATCCGGCCGGACACCGGCGAGGAGGCGGCCCGGCAAGCGCTCGAGCGCGCGGGGAAACCCGGCGACGCCGAGGCCGCCCCGGCCAGCCGCTCGACGGTGGCCCGATCGGTGGCCGACGTCGCCGACAAACTGGCCCGTCACGAAGGCCTGGGCGACGAGCGCCGGACCGCCCAGATCAAGCGCTGGAGCGAGGAGGCGGCGAGTCAGTTCGTCGACGCGCCGGTGCAGACCTTCGTGCCGATCCTGGTCGAACACATCGTGCGCAACCGCATGCTGGAATCGCGGCCGCACGACCATCGGCGACCATCGTTGACGGCGTAAGCCGAACCGCTGGCTGCATCGCAAAGTAGCGACCGGATGGGCATCCAGCCGCGGGACTGGCTGGAGGTCACGGCTTCGGCCCCCGGCACACACCCCGACCCCGCCTTCCTCGACGGCCCGGCCGTCGTCGAAAAGCTGTGCAGCGACGCCGAATTCGGCTTGACCGGGACGGAGGCCGCCCGCCGGCTCACGGTGGTGGGCGCCAACGACATCGAGAGCGTCGCGCCGGCGCCGGCGTGGCGAAAGCTGCTGGCGCAGTTTCGCAGCCCGCTGATCTACCTGCTGCTCGCCGCGCTGATCGCCTCGCTCGCGGTCTGGGCCGTCGAGGGGGCCGGCGGCTGGCCCGTCGACGCCGTGGTGATCGCGGTCATCCTCGTGCTCAACGCGCTGCTGGGTTACGCGCAGGAGGCCCGCGCGGAGCGCGCGGTCGGCGCGCTGGCGCGGATGGCGGCGACGTCGGCGACGGTGGTCCGGGACGGGGCGCGGCGCACCGTCCCCGCAGGCGAATTGGTGCCCGGCGACGTCCTGCTGCTCGCCGAGGGCGACGCGGTGGCGGCGGACGCGAGGCTGCTGTGGGCCGCGGGCCTCGAGGTGTCCGAGGCCGCGCTGACCGGCCTGAGTGAACCCGTGCCCAAAGCCGCCCAGACGCTGCCCGACTCGGCGGATCGGGACGACAGGGCCGACATGGTGTTCAAGGGCACCGCGATCGCCAAGGGCGTCGGGCGGGCGGTGGTGACCGCGACGGGGATGGCGACCCAGACCGGTCAGATCGCCGGGCTGGTGCGGACCGTCGACCACGAGGCGACGCCGCTGCAGCGCGAGGTGGCGCGGGCCAGCAGGCTGCTGGGCATCGCGGTGCTGGTGATCGCCGTCGTGGTGATCGCGACCATTCTCCTGGTCTTCGGCATCCACGGCGCTCACGACGTGGTGACGGCGGTGCTGCTGGGTGTCTCGCTGGCCGTGGCGGCCGTTCCGGAAGGCCTGCCCGCCATCATGTCGGTCGTGCTCGCGCTGGGGATGCGGCGGATGGCCGGCCGGAACGCCGTCGTCAAGGAACTGTCGTCCGCCGAGACCCTGGGCTCGGCATCGGTGGTGTGTTCGGGCAAGACCGGCACCCTGACGACCGGGGAGCTGACGATCGTGCGGGTCGTCACGCCCCTGGGCGAGGTGAAGGTCACCGGCGCCGGATACCGGCCCGAGGGTCGCCTGGAGCGCGACGGGGTCGCACTGCCCGAGGGCGACGACCTGTGGCGGCAGGCCGCGCTGGTGCTCGACGGGGGTGCTGCCGCCGGCGCGGCCACCCTGCGCGAGGAGGACGGCCGGTGGACGGTCCAGGGCGATCCCGTCGACGCGGCCTTCCTGGTGGCGCACCGCAAGCTCGACGACGGCTCGCGCCCGGCCCCGGCGCGCGTGACGACGGGCGACCCCGACGGGCTGCTCGACCGCTGCACGTACCTGCAGGCCGGCCGGCGGCTCGCCCCGCTCGACGAGTCGGCCAGGGTCACGATCCGGGGCGAGGCCGAGCGGCTCGCGCTGGACGCCCTGCACGCGGTGGCGGTCGCCTACCAGTCGGACGGAAACCTCGTCTACCTGGGCATGGTGGGCATCACCGATCCGCCGCGACCGGAGGCCGCGGCGGCGATCGCCGAGGCGCGCCGGGCGGGGGTGAGGGTCGTGATGATCACCGGCGACCACCCCCGGGTGGCGGCGCGCGTCGCCCGCAAGCTGGGCATCGAGGACAGGGAGGCGGCCGTGTCCGGCGCTCAACTGGCCACCCTGGACGACGAGCAGCTGCGGGAAACCGTGCGCCTGCACTCGCAGTTCACCCAGGTCGATCCGGCCGAGAAGCAGCGCATCATCGACGCCCTGCAGGCCGACCACGAGATCGTCGCCGTGACCGGGGAGGGGATCAACGACGCGCCCGCCCTGAAATCGGCCGACATCGGCATCGCCATGGGCCGCAGCGGCACCGACGTCGCCAGGGAGGCGGCGAACATGATCCTCGCCGACGACAACTTCGCGACCATCGTCCACGCCATTCGGGAGGGCCGGGGCATCTTCTCGAACATCAAGAAGACGCTGCGCTACCTGCTCTCCTCCAACATGGGCGAGATCTTCACCGTCTTCTTCGGCGTGGTGCTGGCCGGGGCGGTCGGCCTGGCGCGGGACCACTCCATCGCGCTGCCGCTGCTGGCCACGCAGATCCTCTGGATCAATCTGCTGACCGACGGCGCGCCGGCCCTGGCGCTGGGCGTGGACCCGCAGACCGAGGAGCTGATGAGCCGGCCGCCGCGCTCGGCGTCGGACCGGGTCATCGACGCGCGGATGTGGAACAACATCGTCGTGATCGGCGCGGCCGTGGCCGCCGCCACGCTGTTCACGATGCACCTCTACGCGCCAGACGGTCCCCTGCCGTCCTCCGTGGACACCGCCCGCACCGCGGGCTTCACCGTGCTGGTGATCGCGCAGCTGGTCAACACCATCAACGCCCGCTCGGAGACGACGACCGCGTTTCGCGGGTTCTTCGCCAACGGGTGGTTATGGGCGGCGATCGGGTTGTCGGCGCTGCTGCAGGTGGCCGTCGTTCAGCTGCCCGCCCTCAACACCGCCTTCACCACCACGCCGTTGTCGGCGAGCCAGTGGCTGGTGTGCATCGGGATGGCCAGCACCGTCCTGTGGGTGAGCGAAATCCGCAAATTCATCCTGCGGTCATCAGGGTCGTGATCGCCTCGATGTCGGCCGGCCCGGGCAAACCCCAGTCGGGCTGGTAGCCCAGCAACTCGTTGACCTGCACCGTCTTCATGTCGATGTCGAGCAGTTCGATGGCCTCCAGCGGCACCAGCGCCGGATGGACGTAGCCGCAGGTGCGGGCCAGCTGGGCCAGTTCGAAACGCAGGGTGGCCAGGTAGTTGGCGCAGCGCACCGACTTCAGGTCCGGGTCGAGGCCGTGCTGCAGCCACGGCGACTGGGTGGCAACACCCGAGGGGCAGCGGCCGGTGTGGCAGCGCTGGGCCTGGATGCAGCCGATGGCGAACATCGCGGTGCGCCCGACGCTGACCATGTCGCAGCCGGTGGCCAGCGCCAGCAGCGCGTTCTCAGGGATGCCCAGCTTGCCCGACCCGACGAACACCACGTCGTGGTGCAGGCCGTGCTCGGCGAAGGCACGGTAGACCCGAGGGAGCGCCCACTTGAACGGCAGGGCGACGTGGTCGGTGAAGACCAGCGGCGCGGCGCCGGTGCCGCCCTCGCCGCCGTCGACGGTGACGAAGTCGACGCCGGTGCCGGTCCGGGCCATGCGCGCGGCCAGCTCACACCAGAACCGCTCTTCCCCCACCGCCGACTTGATGCCCACCGGCAGCCCGGTCGCGGCGGCGATCGTCTCCACCAGCTCCAGCAGCCCGTCGACGTCGCGGAACGCGGAGTGGCCGGCCGGGCTCTTGCAGTCCACCCCGGCCGGCACCCCGCGGATGGCGGCGATCTCGGGGGTGACCTTGGCGCCGGGCAGCACGCCGCCGAGGCCGGGCTTGGCGCCCTGGCTGAGCTTGATCTCGATGGCCCGGATCGCCGGCGTGGCCGCGACCCGGTCGACCAGCCGGGGCAGGCTGAAGCGGCCGTCGTCGTCGCGGCAGCCGAAGTAGCCGGTGCCGACCTGCCAGACCAGGTCACCGCCGTTCAGGTGATAGGGCGACACCCCGCCCTCGCCGGTGGTGTGCAGCGCGCCGGCCAGCGCCGCCCCCTTGTTCAGGGCGGTGATGGCCGCGCCGCCGAGCGCGCCGAAGCTCATCCCGGAGACGTTGACCACCGACGACGGACGGAAGGCCTTGGCGCGGCCCCGCGCGCCGCCGAGCACCTTCGCCGCCGGCAACGGAACGGCCGGGTCCGGGTGCTCGGGCGCGTCCGCCGGCGCCGCGACGGGAAACGCCGCGTGCTTGATGATCGGATAGTTGTGCACCCGTTCCAGGTCGTTGTCGGTGCCGAAACCGAAGTACCGGTTGGCCAGCTTCGACGACGTGTACACCCAGCGCCGCTGGTCGCGGCTGAACGGCCGCTCGGCGTCGTTGTCGGTGACGATGTACTGGCGCAGCTCGGGGCCGACCGCCTCCAGGAGGAACCGCAGGTGCCCGATGATCGGGTAGTTGCGCAGGATCGTGTGCCGCCGCTGCAGCAGATCCCACCCCGTCAACCCGGCCAGGCCACCGCCGACCAACGCGGCGACCGCGCGCGGCCTCAAGAATCGAAATTCGTGTAGACGCCGAGCACGTCGCGGGCCGAGACGATGCCGACCAGCGCGCCGTCGCGCTCCACCAGCACGTGGCGGATGTAGCGGTCCATCATCCGGGCGGCGACCTGGTCCACCGAGGCCTCGGCGTCGCACCACACCAGTTTCGTGCTGGCCACCTCGGAGACCGGGGTGGTGGCGGGATTTCGCCCCGCGGCCACCGCCCGCACGATGTCGCGCTCGCTGACCAACGCGGCCGGCCGCGGGTCGTCGCCGATCAGGATCGCGCCCACGTCGCAGGTCACCATGGCCCTGGCGACGTCGGCGATCGTGGCGTTGATGGGTACGCGTGCCACGGGGTCGCCGGTGATGGTGGCGATCGGGAGGGACCCCGTCGGAGAAATGTCAGTCACGTCCACCATGCTCGCCAGCCGGTGGCGGACCTTTCTAGTGACCTGAGTCCTCAATCCGCGTCCATCCGGCCCTAGCCGTCGCCGGGGCATGGGATCAGGCTGGCACCCATGGGCGCTGTGACACGTGAGCGGCTGGGCCGCTGGGTGGAGCCGGTGCTGGCCGCGGCGACCGTCGTCGCGTTGGCGGCCGGGGGGATCGCCTGGCTGGCGGGGGCGCCGCGGGTCGCCGACGGCTGCTGGATCGCCGGCACGGTGGTGGCGGTGGTCCCCGCGGTGGTGTGGGTGCTGGCGGCGCTGCGCCGGGGCCGGTTCGGGGTCGACCTGATCGCGGTGTTGTCGTTGGTCGGCACGCTGCTGGTCGGCGAGTACCTCGCGGGCGCGCTGATCGCGGTGATGCTGGCCGGCGGGCGGGCGCTGGAGGCCGCCGCCGAGCGCCGCGCGTCCCACGACCTGCGGGCGCTGCTCGAACACGCGCCGAGGTTCGCCCGCCGCCGGGTGGGATCGGCGGTGGACGTCATCACGCTCGCGGACGTGGCGATCGACGACCTGCTGGTGGTGGGCCCGGGCGAGGTGGTGCCCGTCGACGGGCGCATTGCCGGCGCGGTGGCGGTGCTGGACGAATCGGTCCTGACCGGCGAACCGCTGCAGGTGGAGCGCGCCGACGGTGAGCCGGTGCGCAGCGGCGTGGTCAACGCGGGCAGCGCCTTCGAGATGCGGGCCACGGCCACCGCCGACGACAGCACCTACGCGCAGATCGTCCGCCTGGCCGCGGAGGCCGGGGCCCAGAACGCGCCCGTGGTTCGGCTCGCCGACCGGTACGCGGCCTGGTTCCTGCCACTGACCCTGGTGGTGGCCGGGGCGGCCTGGCTGGCCAGCGGGTCGCCCGTGCGGGCGGTCGCGGTGCTGGTGGTGGCGACGCCCTGCCCGCTGTTGCTCGCCGCGCCCGTCGCGATCGTGTCCGGGTTGTCGCGGGCGTCACGGCGTGGTGTGGTGATCCGCAGCGGGGGCGCTCTGGAAAACCTCGGGCACGCAACCACTTTGGTGATGGACAAGACCGGCACCCTGACCATGGGACGCCCCGCCGTCATCGACGTCGCCGCCGCGCCCGGACGCGACGCGATCGAGATACTGCGGGTGGCGGCCTCGGTGGATCAGATGTCCCCGCACGTGCTGGCCGAGGCGATCGTCACCGCGGCGCGGGCCCGCGACCTGGAGCTCTCGCTGCCCACCGAGGTGGTGGAGGAACCCGGCCAGGGCGTCACCGCCACCCTGGACGGCCGGCGGGTACACGTCGGCAAGCTCACGCGGGGCGCCGCGCACGCGGAATGGGCGCGGGCGGTGGTGAATCGCGCCCTGCTGGACGGGGCCGCGATCGCGTGGGTGTGCGTCGACGGGCGACCCGTCGGCGCCGTGTTGCTGCGTGACCCGCTGCGCCGCCACGCGCCGCGGACCCTGCGCCGGCTCCGCGAGGCCGGGCTGAACCGATTGGTGATGCTGACCGGGGATCGCGCCGAGCCCGCCCGCGAGGTCGCCGCCGTGCTGGGTCTGGACGAGGTGTACGCGGAGCAGACCCCGGCCGACAAGGTGGCCGCCGTGCGCGCCGAGTGTGACCGCGCGGTGACCGTGATGGTCGGCGATGGCGTCAACGACGCGCCCGCCTTGGCCGCGGCCACCGTCGGCGTGGCGATGGGCGCCCGCGGCGCGACCGCGTCCTCGGAGGCCGCCGGCATCGTGTTGACCACCGACCGGCTGGAGCGGCTCGCCGACGCGATGGACATCGCCCGCTGGTCGCGGCGCATCGCGGTGCAGAGCGCCGTCGTCGGCATGGCCTTGTCGCTGGCCGCGATGGGCGTCGCCGCCTTCGGGTGGCTGCCGCCGGCGGTGGGGGCGCTGGTGCAGGAGGGCATCGACGTCGCCGTGATCCTCAACGCGCTCCGCGCCCTGCGCGGCAATCCCGAGATCGAGGTCGACCTTCCCGCGCCGACGGAACAGCTGTTGCGGCGCTTCGACGCCGAGCACGACGAACTGCGCGACGCCGTGGACCTGTTGCGGGGCGCCGCCGATCGGTTGGCGGCCGCGGCCGACCAGTCGGCCCTGGAGTCGATCGGCCAGGCGTACGCCGTGCTCGTCGAGCGGATCATCCCGCACGAGCGCGCCGAGGAGACGCAGCTCTACCCGGCGCTGGCCCACCCGCTGGGCACCAGCGAGGCGACCGCCACGATGAGCCGGACCCACGCCGAAATCCAGCGCCTCTCCGACCGGATCGGCGCCCACCTGACCCTGGCCCGAAGCAGCGGGGCGATCGGCGCCGACCAGGTCGACGACCTGCTCGCGTGCCTCTACGGGCTGCATGCCCTGTTACGCCTGCATTTCCTGCAGGAGGAGGAAAGCTATTTCACCCTGGCCGACGACGAGCCCAATGAACCGAACCGCTTGGCGCACAAGCTATCCCGCTGACGGTGGCCGCTTCATGACCGTGCCGGGCAGCTCCGCGCCGATTTCGATGTCGTCGTAGTCGCGCCCGGCGCCCCCGCCCTTGCCACCCAGCGGCGGCCGCACCGGGACCATCGGGAGACCAGACGGCTGGGCTCCCCCCGGCGGAAGCGGGGACACCGCGGCGGCGAGCTGGACCGGTGGCTGGGCGCCGGGCAACATGCCCACCGTGGCGGGCGGCATGCTCAGCTTGCCCACCAGCACCGACACGCCCATCGCACCCCGGGGCGCCAGCCCCAGCCCGCCGGAGTTGACCGCGTTCGCCAGGTTCACCTCCGCCGTGCTCAACGCCGCCGAACCCTCAGCGAGGCCCTGGCCGATGTCGGAGCCGACGCCCTGCAGCGCCTGGGCCGCATTGATCTGCGCGACGTAGCTGAGCAGGTTGACGGGGAAGCCGCCGGCGATGAATTGATTGCCCCAGGTGCTGAAATAGGCGAACCAGCCCTTGTTGGGGTCGAACGGGCTGACACCAAGCTGGTCGATTATCGTCCCCGCGTTGGACGTCGACGAGGCGGCCAGCAGGTTGGCCGTGGTCTGGGTGGTGCCCGTGGCGGCGGGCAACACGGCGGCCTGGGTGGAGACGCCGGAGGGGTTGGCGACGGGCGGCGGCGACGAGAACTGTGACAGCTTCACCGCGCTCAGCGAGGTCGCGCCGTAGCGGTACATCGCCGCCGAGTTGTTGACCCACATCGCGTTGTACTCGGCTTCCGTCTCGGCGATGGCCGGGGCGTTTATGCCGAAGAAGTTGGTGGCCAGCAGCATCGCCAGCCGCGCGCGATTGGCCGCGACGACCGAGGGATGCACCACCGTCCAGTGCGTCAATTCAAATGCGGCCGTTACGGTTTCAACCGAGGCGGCGATCTCCTGGCACTGCGCCGCGGTGGTGCGCAACCACGCCAGGTACGGCTCGAACGCCTGGGCCATCGCCATCGCCGACGGCCCTTGCCAGGTCCCGGCCAGCGACGCGAGCTCCGCGGTGTAGCTGCTGGCCGTCGCCTCCAATTCGGCGCCGAGTTCTTGCCACACGGCGGCGGCTTCGATCATCGACCAGGCGCCGGGTCCGGAGTGGATCAGCGCCGAGGTGACTTCGGGCGGCAGCAGCCCAAAATCGATCACGTCTCGCCCAATGGAAGAGCAGGGCGGGCGGCGAGTCGCGCCGTCGACCTATCCGGCGGCGAAATTCTGCTTCCGGAGTGGTGAGGAACCATCGTCGTTCCTCATCCCCCGCTGGGCGGTCGGTGTATCACCTTCTTCGGGAGTTCCGCCCCGTATTCAAGGTCTTCGAACTTCTGCTGCTTGCGCTTGCGCCAGCCGCTGCCCGCCGAGCTGCCCGGAGGCACCGGCATCATCGGCATGAGCGGCATGCCGGTGAGCCCGGGCTCGGCGGGCAGGGGCGACACCGACGATGCGAGTTGCACCGGGGTTTGCGTCCCCGGCAGCAGACCCACCACCGCCGGCGGGGCGGTGAGCTTGCCCAGCGAGACCCCTACCCCCATGGCACCCGCGGCCGCACCGCCCGGCGCGGCCGAGACGGCGCCCGCCAGCCTGGTGATCGACGACGCCAGCGCGCCCTCGCCCTCCGAGAGCCCCAGGCCGATGTCGCTGCCCACGCCCTGCAGCGCCTGCGCCGAGGTGTTCTGCGCCAGGTAGCTGAGCAGGTTGATCGGGAAACCGGACGAGATGAACTGGTTGCCCCAGGTGCTGAAGTAGCTGAACCAGCCGGCGTTGGGGTCGAAGGGGGTGACCCCGAGCGAGTCGATGATGTTGCCCGTGCTCGACGCGCCGAGCAGCGACGCATTCGAGACCGCAGCCTGCTGGTTGACCGTCGACGACGGGTTCGCGATGGCCAGCGGCGAATTGAATTGGGACAGCGACGTGGTCGCTTGTGACGACGTGGCCTGATAGCGGCTCATCGCGGCCGAATTGTTCGCCCACATGGTCTGGTATTCGTCTTGCGTCTCGGCGATAGCCGCGGTGTTCTGGCCGAACCGGTTCGTGGCCAGCAATTGCAACAGCCGGGCCCGGTTGGCGGCAACCACCGCGGGCGGGACCACCGCCGCGCGGACGGCGGTGAACGCCGCCGCGGCCGACTCCGCGGAGGCGGCCATCTGGTGGGCCTGTTGCGCGGTCTCGCGCAGCCAGATCAGGTAGGGCTGCACGGCCTGCAGCATCGCCATGGAGGACGGCCCGTCCCACGACTCGATCAACGACGACAACACGGACGCGTACACGCCGACCGAGTTCTCCAGCTCGACGGCGAGACTCTGCCACGCGCCGGCAGCCTCGACCAGCGAACCCGCTCCGGGACCGGAGTGGATAAGGGTCGAGGTGACCTCAGGTGGCGCGAATAGGTCCATCACATCTCACATTGTCTATGCCGAGTACGCGACCGGAAAATTTCGATTACCAGGTTGCAAAGAGACCGGAAACATTACGCATTCACCCCCCAGGGTGCCGCCCTAATCCTTCCCCGTCGAGTTCCGGATGTGACGAACGATATACCCGTGACATTAGGGTATCCAAAGGCTTGCCCGACGTGGCCTTTTTCCGGCCCGGCCGCCGGCTTCCTCAGACGGTCACCGACGCCCCGCGCGCGACCTTGCCAAGGCCTACAGGCCGGGCAAGCAGATGGGAGCGCCGTAGCAGGGCGGCGGGCCGAGCGGGCGGCGGGGCGCGTCCCCCTCCCACACGAATTGGCCGACGTTGCCCATGCCGCCGACGGGAACCCAGTACCAGTGGTGGCAGACGCCCATGTCCCACCGGACATCCGGCATCGGCAACGGCTGCCCCGGGCACCAGTCGTGCGGGACCGTGAAGTTGTCCAGGGGCAGTGGGCCGATGACTTGCGGGGCGGGATTGCGCTCCGCCCCGGCGGTGCCCGCACCGAGCCCCAGGCCCGCCACCGCCACCCCTACGGACAACAGTGCCCCGGTGACGACCTTCCTGACCTTGTGATTGTTCGACATGGCCTGCGCCTTTCCTCGACGCTGGATGCTGAGGATCAGTATCCGCTCGCGCTGCTCAGATGAGCAGACAATGACCGGATCGCTACCGATCCCACGAAGAGTCCCGCGCCGCGACCTAGCTGCATAAATATCGGCGGACGCGTGGCCGAGACTTAGACTTCCGCAATGTTCTCGGAGACGCGCTATGCGATGAACGGGGACTTGCGCGTCGCGTATCGGGCGTCGGGTGAAGGTGTTCGCGACATTGTGTTCGTCCCGAACTGGTTCACAAACTGCGAGGTCTTTCCGGAGCTGCCGTCGATTCAGGGTTGGGTCGAGGCGGTGACATCGCTGGGTCGGCTGATCTTCTTCGACCAGCCGGGCACTGGGGCGTCAGATCCTGTCGAGCCTGGTGCCCTGCCGACCTTGGAGCAATGGGCCGACAGCATCACGGCGGTGCTCGACGATCTCGGGAGCGCTGAAGCGGTTCTCCTCTTGATCGATGGCGCGTTCGCGACCGGGGCATTGTTCGCGGCAACACATCCGTCACGCACAACGGCACTTGTTGTACTGGAGGGCTACGCCGATCCGGTCGCCGAACGCACCGAGGGACCCACTCCCGAGGAAGTCGTTGCCTTGATGGGCTCCATGTGGGGAACGGGGGA
>NZ_LZIX01000282.1:0-22326 GCF_001666955.1 Mycobacterium sp. E735
TGCCAGCGGGTCCGGCGTACGGCCAGGGGGTTGCGGCGAAAGCGCGCCAATTCGCCTGCGCTGTAGGGGCGGTCATCGGCACCGGCGCGAGCGGGGTGCAGGCGGTCCCCGAACTGGCCAAGGTCGCCGACCGGGTGAGCGTCTTCCAACGCACACCGCCGTGGATGGTGCCCAAGGATGACCGCCCCTACAGCGCAGGCGAATTGGCGCGCTTTCGCCGCAACCCCCTGGCCGTACGCCGGACCCGCTGGCAGATCTGGAAATTTCAGCACGACAACACCGCGACCTTCGCCGACGACCCCGTGGTCACGGCGCGCACGCAGGTCGCGACGTCGTTCCTGGAACGCACCGTTGCCGACGAGCGACTGCGCCGGGCGTTGACGCCGGACTACCCGTTTCGCTGCAAACGCGTGCTGCTGGGCGACGAGTTCTACCGGGCGTTGCAGCGCGACAACGTCGAGTTGGTCACCGACCCCATCGAGCGGGTCGACGAGTCGGCCGTGCTGACCAAGGCGGGGCGGCGGGTCGACGTCGACGCGATCGTGTTGGCCACTGGGTTTGAAACGTCCCGCTACCTCTCCGGCATCGACGTGATCGGGCCCGGGGGCCGCCGGCTGCACGAGCGTTGGGGCGACGACCCGACCGCTTACCTTGGCGTCGCGGTCAGCGGCTTTCCGAACTTCTTCATGCTCTATGGCCCCAACACCAACCAGGGTGGAAACTCGATCGTCTACATCCTCGAGGCGGGCGCGCGGCTGATCGCCAGCGCGGTCGGCCGGGTGGCGCGCAGGGGCGGCTATGTCGACGTCCGCCCAGAAGCCGAAAAGCGCTACAACGAACGGCTTTCCGCGGACCTGGAGCGCACCATCTGGACCCAGTGCGACAGCTACTTCCGCTCACCCACCGGCCGGATAGTCACCCAGTGGCCATACACGGAACTGGAGTACGCCCGGCGAACGTGGAGGCTGCGCAGGCGCGACTGGTCGCACCGCACCGACAAGCGGCCGGCGGGGCTAGCGCAGACCGAAGTCGATCACGCCCCGGATCAGGTGGCCGGCGCTCAGGTCGGCGTAGGCGGCATTGATGTCGTCGAGCCGGTAGCGCTTGGTGATCATCTCGTCGAGGAGTAGCTGACCCGACTCGTAAAGCGTCGCCAGCAGCGCGATGTCGCTCCTGGGATTGCACGACCCGAACACCGTGCCGCACAACGTCTTGTTCATCAGGATGAAGTCTTGCAGGGCGAGCGCGATCGAGTTGGTTGCCGGCGCGGGCAGCCCCGTCAGCACGCAGGTGCCGCCCTTGCGGGTGAGCGCCAGCGCCGCCGCGACGTCGGAATCGCCGATCATGGCGGGGGACACCACGACCGCGTCGGCCATCACGCCGCGGGTCAGGTCGCGCACCAGCTCGAGCGCGTCCGTAGCCGTCGCGGCGGTATGGGTGGCGCCGAATCTCGCTGCGGAGGTGCGCTTGTAGTCGCTCGAATCGACCGCGACGATCCGGGCCGCCCCGCTGATGCGGGCGCCCTGAACGGCCGCGGTGCCGATTCCGCCGGTCCCGATCACCACCACCGTGTCACCGCCCCGCACCCCGGCACGCCGGGCGGCCGAGCCGTAACCGGTGGGAACCGCGCACGCCAGCAGCGCTGCGGGCACCAGCGGAAAGTCGGGAGCGATCTTTACCAGCGAATCCGCCGCGACCACAGTGTGTTCGGCGAACGCGCCGATCTTGGATACGTGGCCTAGGTTCCGCCCGTCGACCGTGTGATGGCGAAAGGTGCCGTCCGTCGGCATGCCTGGCGCCAGGGTCCCCGACCCCGTGTCGCACAGGTACTCCATCCCCGACGCGCACCACCTGCACCGGCCACACACCGCGACGAAGGACGTCACCACGTGGTCGCCCGGTGCGAACCCCGCTACGCCCGCGCCGACCTCGACCACCACACCGGAACCCTCATGCCCCCCGATCGTCGGCGACATGGCGGGTAATCCCTTGGCGCGCAGCGTCTCTGGCGGCGGGGCCAGCCTGCCCTGCCGGATGTGTTCGTCGGAGTGACAGAGCCCGGCGGCGGCCAGTTGCACCAGGACCTCGCCGGCTTTCGGCGGATCCAGCGTGAACTCCTCGACCGACCACGGACGGCCGTAGTCGTAGAGGATTGCCGCGCGGCTTCGCATCGATTGGTGCCGCCTTTCTATCTGGCCCTCACCGCGGCACAAATACTATCAATTGATTGATTTTGCGAAGGTGGCCCGCCGGCCAACGGTCCGACTTATCGGGCAGGGTTCGCGGCGACCTCGATGTCGCCGGCCGCGGCCGCCGCTCTCAACTGGTGGAAATCGTCCAGCGACTTCTCGGCGTAGCTGTAAGACCACTCGGCCACCGCGTTCTGCACGCCGTCACCGGTGCCGAAGTATCCGTGCAACATCGACGCGTTCGCGCTTTGGGAGTGCGCCCTGGCGAGCAGCACCGCGCAGGCCGTCACGTAATCGACGAAGGTATCGGCCGACATTCCCTCGGTGTCGACGCTGCCCTTCATGTCATGGAACTGGCGAACGTAGTAGTCGCGGTCGTCTTTGCGCGTCGCCCCGAGGAACACGTCCGACATCGCCTGCAATATCCGCTGGCCGTCGACGACGCGCATCCCTTGGCCCGTTGCGCCGACGGCCGCCGCCAGCGTAGCCGGCTGTGGCCAACCGCCGAATTCGTCGAGCACCGATCGGGTCGCCTCCTTGATCTGCAAAATCAGCGGGGTGCCGCTGGGGCCCACCAGGATCAGCAGGTAGCACCGGGTGCCGACGCTGCCGACCCCGACAACCCGCAGCGCCATATCGGTGACCCGGAAGTGCGACAGCAGTAGCGCGACGTCGGCGGGAACGGTTGCCAGATATTCCTGTATCGACTCCATCAGCACCGCTTCGACATCCTCATCGACATGCTGCAAAACCGGTGGCGCCTCACGCAGCCGCGGTGTGCCGTCGGGGCCGATCTCGGTGAGCTGTTTGAAGACTCGCGCCGAAGTCCGGGTGCGCGCCCGGGACGTCGTCTTCTGGATCACGTCAAGCAACCCCTTGGACACCGTTTCGGTGTAGCGCTCCGGTTCCACCCGCAGGTAGTAGCGGTCCAGCACGTCCATGGCGAGCATTGCCTGCAGGCTGGTTCGATAGCCGACCAGCGCCTGCTCGACGCAGCGGCGGATTGCCTTGGCCCCGTAACCCGCATGGCGCCCACCGACGATCGCGCTGGTGATCAGCCGTTTGACGTCCCACTCGGCCGGAGCGACGGCCGCCTCGTCGAAATCGTTCAGGTCGAACACTATTGAGCGGTGCGGGGCGGCATACATCCCGAAGTTGGACACGTGGGCGTCACCGCAACACATCACTTCGATTCCACTCGACGGGCAGGCGGCGAGGTCGGCGGCCATGACCGCGGCCGACCCGCGGTAGAACGAGAACGGATCGGCGAGCATCCGGGCGAACCGCAGCGGGACGAGATCCGGTAGGCGCCCGGCGTTTTGAGCCACCAGAATTTCGGTGGCCGACCGGTCGGATGGAGTCAGTTGTGCGAGCGCGCGCCGCGGCACCTCCTTGCGCAGCGCCCGACCGCGCGCCGTATCCCTGCTCGGCTCTTCCAGATCGATCAGACGTTCACGCAGCACCCGTTGCGGCATCCGCTCAGCATAGGTAGCGACGCCGGGGCCGGGGTCGGCTTTTGACCCCGAAGCCCTCAGCCGGCGGCGACTCGGGCTCGCTCGGTCATCGAGGCGATCACGCCGCCGTCGTTGAGGATGTCGGTGCCGGTGAGGTAGCCCGCTTTGTCACTGGCGCAGAACGCAAGCAGCTCGGCCATCTCCTCGGGCTTACCCCACCGCGGGACCGCGGCGTTGCTCACCATTGCGCCGGCGCCCGCCTGCTCCTCGAGCCTGCCCATCTCGGTGTCGATCGACCCAGGTGAAACCGAGACGATGCGCAGCCTGCGCCCGTTGAATCTCTCCGCCTGCGACTGGCTGTACCACTTCACGAAGCTCTTGCTGACCGCGTAGGCGATCCCGGATCGCGCTTCCTCGGGAACGATGTCGCAGGTCGTCATCAGCGCCTCCAGGAAGGCGTCGGCATCGCGCAGCGCCAGCGGAAACTGGTCCACCGGGACCATTTCCGCGGGCAGGACGTGGGCCGCCATCGACGCCACGTTGACGATCACGGCGCCCTCACCGGCCGCTTCGTAGAAAGCCTCGTTGACGTAGAGCGTGCCGAGCGCGTTGGTCCGCATGACGTAGTCCGCGGGACCCATGCTGGGGCTCACACCCGCGGTGTGGATGACCGACGCGAGCGTGCCAAGACCCTTGGCCGTATGGAGCAGATCGACGACCGCCGCCCGGTCGGTGACGTCACAGTCGACGGCCGTGGGCACCATGCCGAGCTCTTCCAGGGCCGCGGCCGCCGCCTTCAGCCGGTCCTGCCTGACGTCGCACAGGACCAGGGTGTGGTCGCGGCCGACGATCCTGGCCGTGGCCAGACCCATGCCGCCCGCGCCGCCGGTGATCACCGAAACTCGAGTCATACCGAGGACCGTATACGCAGCGTGATTGAGGGCGCACCTGGGTTAGGGCATTGCCCGGGCCCACGCGATATGCCCTTCGAAGCCAAGCGAATTGGCCATGGCGCGATAGCGGTCTCGGTAGTCCCGATAAGTTGCGCCGTCGCCGCGGGCCCGCGCCTCGAGCGCGCGCATCCGCAGCAGCCACAGGTCATGCAGCACGAATCCGGGTTCGGTCGGCATCGCCGCCAGCCGGTCGATGGCCTCTTGCGCTTCAGGGAGGTCCCTGGCGCCACCCCTGCGCAGCAGCGCTTCTGCCAGCGCGGCGGTGGTGGCGCCGAGACTGAGGAAGTCGGATCTGTCGTATTGCTCTTCGATGGCGGGGCGCAAGAGGTCGATCGCAGCGTCAAGGTCGCCGATGCGCAACTTCTCATTGGCGATGAAGAGGTTCACCAGCGTGTCCGCGCCCAGCGTGAAGCGCTCTTGCAAGGCGGCCTCACGCGCGGCGGCAAGCAGGGCGAAGGCCTCTTCGCGTGAGCCTCCGTCGTAGCTCAACAGGGCGACGCCGTGCACGTACCGCGCGCAGGCCAGCGTGAGATCGTCACCGGACCGCTCCGCGATGTCCAGCATCTCGGCCGTCTCCTGCAGGGAGGCCGCGTCGGGCAACCAGACCCCGTAGGGGATCAGGTTGTACTTGAACAGCAGCATGATCGCGCGCAACGCCGGTTCGAATGCGCGGGCCATCGTCACGCCCGTATCGAGATCAACCCGCCAGTCCGGATCGCCGAGGAAGCACCGGGCGCAGCCCCGGAGCACTGTCGCGCCGGCCAGCGGGGAGCCGATGATCAGATTGCCCTTGGTCGCGTCACCGTCGGCCAGCTCGATCGCCCGCTGCGCGATGCGTAGGGCTTCGGTCATCTCGCAACGCTGAAGATTGGTGGGCATCGCCGCGTAGAGCAGCCCGAGAATCAAGGTCGGGTCGCCGATCGAGTCGAGCAGGCTCTCGAGCTCCGAGGCCAACTGTGCGGCTTCGCCGAACCGGGCGTGCACGATCAGCGCCGGCAGCCATCCGGCCATCGCCATCGCCAGCGACACCTTGTCGCCGGCGGCGGTCGCCAGGTCGCGCAGTTCGTCAAATCCGGTGTCTGCCATGGTGCCGCCGGTCAGCCAGGAACTGGCGCAGAGCAGCGTCCGCGGCGCGATCCGCATCGCGGCGCGCTCGGTGTCGGCGGCGGGTAGGCGGTCCGCGACGTCGCGCGCATGCCGCCAGCTCGCCCGCGCGGCGGCCATGTTGCGGTGTCTCAACCACGTTCCCGCCCGCATGTACCAGTCGAAGGCCGCATGCAGATCACCCGCCGCTTTGAGGTGTTCTGCGATCAGTGCGGCATTTTCGTCGGCTGATTCCGGCTCGCGCTGTTCGATCAGGGCGGCGAGCCGGCGGTGCAGCTCGTCGCGGTCCGACTTCAGTTGCGATTCGTAGGCCACGTACCGGATCAGCGGATGCCGAAACGTGTATTCGACCTTCGGGGTGAACGCGACCTGGTCGATCAGCTCGCCCTTGACCAGTTCGTCGAGGACCGGTTCGACGCCCAGCGCGCTGACCAGGTCCGGGCTGAACCGCGTTCCGATCACCGCGGCCGCGCAGAGGGTGCGTTTGGCCGGGAAGCTGAGGCGGTCGATGCGGGCGGCGATGACGGCGTGCAATGTCGGCGGGGCGGTGATGTCGGCAATCTCTCCGTGGAGCAGGTAGGAACCGCGCTCGCCGCGAATCGAACCCCGCTCCGCGAGGTCGCGCACGATCTCCTCGGCGAAAAAGGGATTGCCGCCCGCCCGTTCGGAGATGACTTCCGCGAGCCCGCGCACCGAGGCATCGGTGCCGAGCAATTCGCCGATCAGCGCCACGGTCTGGGTGTTGTTCAGCGGACGCAACGCGATCGTCTGTGCGCCCGGAATCGCCGCCAGCGCGCCTTGATACTCGGGCCGGTAGGTGATCAGCATCATCGAGCGGGTTTGCCGGATCACTGTCAGAAAGTCGGCGAGCATCGACTCGCTGACCTGGTCGATCCAATGGGCATCCTCGATCACATAGAGGGCCGAGCCACGGCGATTCACCCATGCGGCGGTCACGAGCGCGGTGAGACGCCGCCGCCGGGCGTCACCCTCGATGTTGGGCGCTTCCACCGTGGGATCCGCAATGCCGAGCAGGTCGTCGACCAGCCAGAGATCCTCACTGTCGGCGTTCGGGAACCTGGCTTCCAGCTGCGCCCGTGCGGCCGCGTCGCCCAGCCCGTCGACCCCGAGGGCGGCGCGCAACAACCCCGTCACCGCGTGGAACGGAATATCGCTGGTGTGGGACTCGCAGTACACGGTGATGACGTCCATCCCGCGGCTCTTCGCCAATGCCGCCGATTCGCGGACGGTACGGCTCTTGCCGATGCCTGGCGGTCCGACGACATCGATGACGCATCCTGCCCCGCCGACCGCCTCATCGAGGATGCCGGCGATGGTGTTGAGTTCCCATGTGCGCCCGACCAAATGAGGGTCTTTGCGCTGGCTGTGCTGGCTCGTGGCAGCGATCAAGCGGCGAGCGGGGACCGGGTCCTTGGCTCCCTTGATGTACACCATCTCTGGATCCGCAAGGGTCGCGGCGTCGTCGACCAGCCGCGCGGTGGACTCGCTGAGCATCACCCCGCCCGGGGGCGCGACCGACTCCATCCGCTGGGCCATTCCCACCTGCTCGCCGATGGCCGTGTACCCCAGAGCGCCGGATCCGATCTCGCCGGCGATCACCTGACCCGAATTCAGGCCAACCCGTAGCTGCAGCTCGATCTTGTCCCTGCGCGCGACTTCGCCCGCCACGCGTCTGGTCTCGTCCTGGATCCCGAGCGCCGCAAGGCAGGCGCGAAAAGCGTGGTCCTCCAATGCGATTGGGGCGCCGAACACTGCCATGATCCCGTCGCCGGTGAACTTGTCCACCCTGCCGCCGAATCTCTGAACGACCGCCGCTGCGCGCTCGACGAGTTCGCCCATGATCTCGCGCAGCCGTTCCGCGCCCACCGCGGCGGCGATATCCATCGAGTGCACGACGTCGGCGAACAGTACGGTCACCTGCTTGTACTCCGCGGCCGCCGGACTGACCGTGACTTGCGATCCGCACTCGTCGCAGAACTTGGCGGTGGCGCGCAGTTGAGCGCTGCATGATGGGCACGCCACGGTGGACATCGTCACGTGAGCACCACCCATCCAGGTCGTACCACCCCAGTTGTAGAGAATAGGCGGCCTGCCCCGGTGAAGCGTGGGTATTGGCACTTTGCTGGACTGCCGGCGCTAGGGCCGCGACTAGGCGTCTGGCTCCGGATGGTGCGGGTGACCGGTGTGCCGGATTGCCGTCCCGAAGAACGGCGCCCGCAGGGTGGCGGCCAGGTGACGGCGGTAGCGGATCAGCGCGACGACGGCCACCACGGTGTACACGGCGCAGAGCAGCAGCCGGCCATGCGTCGAGGCGATCGGGAACTGCACGACGAACAAGCCGAGCAGCGTGCACGCCGCGGCGCGGTTGAACCGCAGCGCCAACAACAGCGCCACGCCCATCATGGTCTGGGTCGCCGTCAGCAGCACTTCCTCCACCTGGCGCGGGTCGAGCTGCAGTGCGAAGCCGCCGCCGCCGAGGAGGTGGGCAATCGGCAGCGATCCGATCAGCAACGTCCACTGGTTGACCTTCGAGGAGATCAGGGTGGCGATGGCCGCCGTGCCCTTGCCCCGGGCGGCGAAGATGGTGGCGACGATGAACTCCGGCGCTTCGGAGGCCAGCGGGGCGAGCCACTGGACCAGCAGGAAACGATCGATGCCCAGCTCGGTGCCCGCGGCGACCAAGTTGTCGGCGAACGGCTTGGCGCACAGCAGGATCACCGCGCCGGACAGCAGGAAGAGGCCGACGACGACGATGCGCCGGCCTCGATCGGGCAGCTCCCCCAGGGCGGCGGCGGTCCCGATCAGGTCGGGTTCCTCCACGTCACCGTGGCCGATTTTGTACAGGTAGAAGCCGAACCAGGCCAGCAGCGCGAGCCCGAGGCCGAAATGGATCTGGCCGCTCGCCGGGATCGCGAAGGCGATGATGCCGGCGATCAGCAGGAACCCGAGTTCGACGCGATTGGTCGGCTGCAGAGCCAGACCGGTGGCGTTCTTCGCGCCGGCCTTGCGGGCCACGACGATGCTGACCAGCACCACAACCGGCCAACCCAAACCCATCAGCAACCGGTTCGAGCCCGTCATGTTGGCCGCGGCGTACTGCGTGTACTCGGCGTTGTGGCCGGAGACGTAGGCGTAGTAGAGGTCGACGGCGTATTCGGGCAGCACCGCGATCAACGCCAGGATCGCCGTCGCCAGCCCGCCGGAGACATCGATCTGCGCGGTCTCCGCGGCCCAGGCCAGCAAGAAACTGGCCGACACGACCGCGGCGCCGTAGATCAGCAGGGCGGCGACTGGGTCGGGGTGCAACCCAACGATGCGGATGACCACCGCGGGGGCCACGAACGCCGCGGTGATCAATCCCGAGCGCGTCAGGGTGCGACGTCGCGACCGTTCTGCCGTCGCGGTGGCGCCCGCGGGCCTGTCGGTGGCGAGCATCGTCATCCTTCGATCGGGAGGGGTGGCGAATGGAGCGGCTGCTCCGCCTGGATTAGCCATGCCTAACGCCTCCCTAAACTACCCGCGAAGCGCGTCACCAGCAACGTCGTTGATCGGCGGAGCGTGGACGCACGCCGACGCATCTTTGCTGGCCAGGCGCGCGCCTGCGAAAAGTTAGGCAGGCCTGATCTCGAAGTTTGGCAAACCTTGCGAAGCGCAATCCATCCCCATGCAGTACGACGGCCCGCGAGCGGGGGAGGTTGCGACTAAGTGTCCGGCCCCATGGCCGCCGCCGCGGCCTGGGCGAACAGTTCGACGGCCTGGTTGCGGGTTAGCGACGCCAGCATTTGTTCGGCGGCGCGCATCATGTCGCCGACCATCAGTGTCGGCCCGTTGTCGAGGTTCCCGAACGCCTCGGCGATCACGTCGGTCACGGCGGCAGCGCCCGGCGGCACCTCGTCGAGCGACCCGATCTGTCCGCGGCTGTGCTCGAGTTGCCGCAACGCGGGGGTATCGGTCTTGCCCAGGATGAGGCCCAGGACGTCGACGCCCTTGTCGTGCAACTCGGCCCAGAGCGCTTCGGCGAACACCATGTCGAACGCCTTCGTCGCGCCGTAGGCGACCATGTTGGCCCCACCGGCCAGGCCGGCGCCGGACCCGAACAACACGATGCCGCCGCGGCCCCGCTCGACCATGGGACCGGCGAAGTGGTGGCACAACTGCATCGGCACCATGCAGTTGCGCTGCACCATCGCCTCGGCCACTCCGACCGGATTGGCCAGGAACGGCTCGAAGTTCGGGTCGGCGCCCGCGCAGTACACCAGGAAGCCCACCTCCAGGTCGCCGGTCGCCGCCGCGATCGCCGCCGCCGCGCCCGGTTCGGCGAGATCGATGGCGAGGGTGCGGGTGGACACCGACGTGTCGCCGCGGATCGCGGCCGCGACTTCGTCCAGGACGGCGTGCCGGCGGGCGATCAGCACGACGTTGACGCCCCGCTCGGCGAGCCCGCGCGCGAAGGCCGCGCCCACCCCGTCCGAGGCGCCGGCCACCAGCGCCCAGGGCCCGTACTTGGTTGCGAACGTCATCTAAGGGCTCCCGAATGTGGTGATGCGCACCGAAGTGAACCGACGCCGCGCAATACGCCAACCATCCCCGGTCCGCACGATCTCGTCGTCGTAGAAACCCCATGCGTTCACGCCGGATTGGTTGTCGCCGAACATGATCACCGCATCGACATAGGTGCGGGCCGATGCGTTGTCGCCGTTGACCGTGATGGCGTGGTTGGTCAGGCGGTGCAGGGTATGCCCGGCCGGCGCGTGGGTCATATCCATGAACTCCG
The DNA here is from genome assembly GCF_001666955.1 of Mycobacterium sp. E735. Taxonomy (NCBI): domain Bacteria; kingdom Bacillati; phylum Actinomycetota; class Actinomycetes; order Mycobacteriales; family Mycobacteriaceae; genus Mycobacterium; species Mycobacterium sp. E735. Next base: position 10,496 of record NZ_LZIX01000282.1, read on the forward strand.
TGACGGCGTCGACACCGGTCCACGACCCGATCTCCCCGTAGTCGAGCTCGCAGTCCGCGGTGAACACGGTGCGAAACAGCGGCCAGTCGCGCCGGTCTATCCCGGTGGCGTACCGCACCAGCAGCTCGGAGATGTCCTGGCGGTCTTCGCGTTCGGTCATGGCACGTCTCCGTTCGGATGGACGACGATGCGCGGCGGACGCGCAGATCGCGGTGCTCAGGGTGCGCAGCAACAGCTCGCCCGCCCCCGGCTGGGGGTCCGGCGTCTCGCGGACCTGCAACCGGCCGTCTCTCAACACCGCAGCGCGCAGAAGCGTTAGCTTTCTCTAATAATCGACATGTAATCTCGAATGTTCGCTCAACTCTAAATCGTGCGGTAAAGGAGTCAAGCCATCCGCGGAGCGACGTCTGCGCCGACGGCCCGGGTGCTCGATGTAGTCGAACTGCTGGCCCGGTCCGGGAATGCGCGGCTGCGGTTCTCCGACATCGTGCGCGAGCTCGACCTCACCCAGGCGACCGCGCACGCGATCCTGAAGACGTTGTGCGACCGGGGGTGGGCCAGCCGCGATCCGGTCGCCAAGACGTTCACCCTGGGTCCCGCGCTGGCCGTCGTGGCGGCGCGGACAGACACCGCCCGGCCGCTCGCGCATGCGGCCCGCTCCGCGGCGCTGCGGTTGTCCCGCGAGTTCGGCTACGCCTGCTCGGTGGTGGAGCGGTTCGGTGATTCGTTGGTGGTCACCGCGTTTGAGGGCGAGCCCGCCACCCAGCCGTCCGGGATACCCGGCGATCGCATCCCGTACGCACCGCCCTTCGGGGTCGCGCTCGCCGCCTGGGACGACGAGGACGAGCAACGAGCGTGGATCCGCCGCGGCGCGGGCGAGAACCCCGATCGCATCCGGCGCCTCGAGCAGGTGCTCGAGCGCACGCGTGAGCGCGGCTTCGACGTCGACTGGACGACGCCCGCGCTGGCCCAGGCCGCGCAGGTCGTCGGCACGCTGGACAGCGCCGAGATGCCGAAGCCGGTGCGCCACATCATGGATCAGTTGCGCGTCGAGTTCATCACGATCGGCTTCCTCTCCGACGACAACCCGGGCCGGCGCAAGCAACCCGTGGTGACCATCGCCGCGCCGGTGTTCGACGAACGGCAGGTGGCCCTGATGGTGGCCGTGCATCCGCTGTGCCCGCTGTCGGCGCGGCAGATCCGGCTCATCGGTAAACACCTGACCGACGAAACGACCGCCATCAGCGCGGGCCCGTCGCGACCCGACGCGGTCGAGCGCGCCGTCTAGGCTCCGCGTATGGAATTGCGGCAGCTGCGCTATTTCGTGGCGGTCGCCGAGGAGTTGCACTTCGGCCGGGCCGCGCAACGCGTCCACATCTCCGGGCCGGCGCTCTCGCAACAGATCATCGCCCTCGAGCGCGAACTGGGCGCGGACTTGCTCGTGCGTGACCGCCGCAGCGTTCGATTGACCGAGGCCGGGCGCACTTTTCTTCCGGACGCGCGCCGCATCCTGGCGCTGGCCGACGATGCCAAGCGCCGGCTCCAGCGGGCGGCCGCGCGCAGCACGCCGGTACGCCTCGGGTACGTCAGCTGGCTGCCCGAGGACCTCACCACCCTGGTGGGTTCTGCGGCGGACTTGCGCCTCGACGAATGGGTGTTGCCGTCGCATGCGCAAGCCGAACGCGTTGCCGAGGGCACCCTCGACGTCGCGCTGGCGTGGGTCACTGCCGACCAGGTCAGTCAGCTCGGCCTGGTGGCACACCTGGTGCGAACCGAGGCGCTGCGCGCGGTCCTGCCCGGCACTTCCTCGGCGGATCCCGTTGCCGCGCAACGGCTCAGCGTGCTTGTCGACGCCGACGAGTCGGCGTGGTCGTCGTGGAACCGATACGCCACCGAGTTCGCGGCGGCCGTGGGCGCCCGCGTCGTGCACATCGACGACGGCGGCATCACCGGGGATGCGTTTTACGCACACGTGCGCAAGGTGGGCGCGGCCGTGCTCGCATCACCCAAACGCCATACCGCGGCGCTGCCACCGAGTCTGGGGCAGCGCCCCGTCGCCGAGCCGATACCGCTGTGGACATGGTCGCTGCTGCACCGGCGCGACGACGACCGCGCCAGCGTGCGTGACGCCGTGGACGCGCTGCTCACGATCGCGCGCACCCGCGACTGGCCGGCCCCGCCCGCCGGCCGCTGGTGGGCCCCCACCGGCGATCCCCACCTGCGGTGAGAACTCGCCCCGAACACTGGTAAGAGAACGGTCCTGGACGAGCGGGCCGGCGCCGCGCTTCAGTGGAGTGGTCGGCCCGGAAGGCGAAAAGTCATGGCAGAGAACTACGTTGTCGAGCAACTGGCCGGATTCGTCGTCGGCGCGGAGCAGGCGGACCTGACGGGACGGCCACGGGCGTTGCTCAAACGCAACGTGCTCGACAGCATCGCCTGCGCGGTCGGTTCCCTGGACGGGGAGCTGATTGCGACCGTTCGCGAGCACACCGACCAGTTCAGTGGCGCCCCGACCGCGACACTGGTGGGCGGGGGACGGGCGTCGGTGGACCAGGCCGCGTTCTTCAACGCGGTGCTGGTGCGGTATCCCGACCTCCTCGACACCTATCTGACGGTCGGGGGGCTGTGCCATCCCGCCGACAACTTCGGCGCGATCTTGGCCGTCGCCGAGCACACCGGCGCCAGCGGAGCCGACTTCCTGCTGGCCCTGGCGGTCGCCTACGAGGTGCAATGCCGATTCAGCGCCCAGGTGCCCGTGATGGCGCGGGGACTCAATCACGCGTTGCAGCTGTCGATGTCGGTGGCTGCCGGCGCGGCCAAGTTGCTTGGGTTGGGCGTCGACGAGACCGCCAACGCGATCGCGGCCGCGGCGACCGACAACGTGTCGCTGGCCACCGTGCACGCCGAACCGGTCTCGAACTGGAAGGGCATCTCACCGGCCATCACCGGCATGCGCGCCGTCTACGCGACCATGCTGGCCGCCCGCGGCGTCACCGGCCCGCGGTCGTTGTTCGAGGGCCCGCACGGCCTCGTCCAACTCTTCGATCAGCCGATCGATCTCGCGGCCGCCGACCGCGGGCTCGCCTGCGTCGAACGGACCTACTTGAAGCAGTACTGCTCACTGATTCACGGCCAGGTCGTCATCGACGCGATCTTGGCGTTGCGCGACGAGCACTCCCTGCGGGGCGAGGACATCGCGCGGGTAACCCTCGAGGTCTTCCAGGGCGCTTATGACTTCGCCGGCGGGGGAGCCTACGGCGCCAAGGACGAGCCCCGCACCAAGGAGCAGGCCGACTACAACCTCAAGTACTTGAGCGCGGTTGCACTCCTCGACGGCGGGGTGGGCCCCGAACAGCTGGAAACCGAGCGGGTGCGCCGCGCCGACGTGCAGGAGCTGTTGGCGCGCGTCGACGTCGAACCGGCTGCCGACCTGACCGCCGACTATCCGAAACGCACCGCGGCCCGGGTTCACCTGTCGACCCGGGACGGGCGCGAATTCCACCGTGAGCAAGCCGATTACGAGGGCTCGCCCACCCGGCCCATGTCGTGGGAACGCGTCATCGACAAGTTCGCCTGGCTGGCCGAACCCTTCTGCGGGGAAGCGTTGCGCGCCGACATCGTCGCGGCGGTCGATCACCTCGACGAGATCTCGGTCACCGACCTCACCGGTCTCCTGGCGGCGGTAAGCCCCCGCGCGCAACGGCCGCGGGCCAATCCCCGGTTCTGACGCGCCCTCTTGCGTTACCCGCCGCCGGCAGTGCGATGATCGGCCATGCGCAAAGATCAGGGCATCAATCGGTGGGAGTTGGTTACCTGCGCAATCGCGGGACACGCCACCTATGCGCCCGACGAACAGGATCTCGCCGCCCGGCTGAGCGGCACCACCGGACTTGGCGAGGTGTGGCGCTGCCTGCGTTGCGGTGAGTTCACCGTCGGCGCGCCACACGGGCGGGGACGCGCCGAAGATGCGCCGATGATCATGCGCGGCAAGGCTTTACGCCAGGCGATCATCATCCGGGCGCTCGCGGTGGAACGCCTGTTCCGCGCGGTGGTGATCGCGCTCGCCGCCTATGCGGTGTGGAAGTTTCGCGGAGCCCGGGGAGCCATCCAGGCCACCCTCGAACGCGACCTGCCGATCTTCCGCGCCGCCGGGTTCAAGGTCGACCAGATGACCATCGTGCACGAACTCGAGAAGGCGCTGGCCGCCAAACCCTCCACCCTGGCCTTGCTGACCCTGATGCTGACCGCCTACGCGCTGCTGGAGGTGGTGGAAGGTGTAGGTCTGTGGCTGCTGAAGCGCTGGGGTGAGTACTTCGCGGTGATAGCCACGTCGGTGTTCCTGCCCTTGGAGATTCACGACCTGGCCAAGGGCATCACGATGACCCGCGTGGTCACCTTCACCATCAATGTGGCCGCCGTGATCTACCTGCTGTTCTCGAAACGCCTGTTCGGTTTGCGGGGCGGACGTGAAGCGTACGACGAGGAGCGACGGGGCGAGCAGCTGCTCGATGTCGAGAAGGCCGCCGCCAAAACCTGAGGCCCCAGGCCACCGCGGCTGGTAAGAACTAAGGCGATGGGCACTTATGCGGTCACCGGATCGGCATCCGGGATGGGCCACGAGACCGCGCAGCGGCTCAAGGCCGACGGGCACACCGTGATCGGCGTCGACATCAAAGACGCCGACGTCGTCGCCGACTTGTCGACGCCACAGGGGCGTCGGCAGGCCGCCGACGGCGTGCTGGCGGCCTCGGGCGGCAGACTCGACGGCGCGGTGCTGGCCGCCGGGCTCGGGCCCAGCCCCGGTCGAGAGCGGCTACGCCAGATCGGCGAGGTCAACTTCTTCGGCGTCGTCGAGCCGCTGGTCGCGTGGCGACCGGCGCTGGTCGCGGCCGAGAGGGCGAAAGTGGTTGTGGTGGCCAGTAACTCGGCGACGACGGTGCCCCTCGTCCCGCGCCGCGCGGTGAAGGCGTTCCTCGCGCATGACGCCGACAAGGCCCTGCGAGCGGTGCGACCGTTCGGCCCGGCCGCGCCGACGATGATGTACGCGGCCTCCAAGATCGCCCTGAGTCGTTGGGTGCGGCGAAACGCGGTGCTGCCCGAGTGGGCGGGCGCGGGCGTGCGGCTGAATGCGCTGGCGCCCGGAGCCATCATGACGCCGTTGCTGCAGGAACAGCTCGCGACGCCCCGGCAGGCCAAGGCCGTCCGGTCCTTCCCCGTGCCAATCGGTGGCTTCGGCGAGGCGCGGCACATGGCCGAGTGGATGTGTTTCATGCTGTCCGAATCCGCCGAATTCCTCTGCGGCAGTGTCGTCTTCGTCGATGGCGGGACCGACGCCTACTTCCGGGCCGATGATTGGCCCAAGGCGCCACCCGCGCGGGGGCTGCCGGCCTACCTGCGGAAGTTCAGACGCCCGGCCAATGTGTGACAGCGCGCCGGCGCACGGGCGGCTGTGCGTAGGGCCACAAAATGGCTTTTCGTGGCGTTTACCCCGGCGCGGCGCGCCCGTAAAGCGGCCCCGGTGCAATTCAATGAATCGGCGCAACAGGCCGAACAGACGAAGGATCGAAACCGTGGCGACACTGCCCTCCTGGATCAGTCAGAGCCCTACCAATCTCGATGTCGTGACGCCGATCAAGGCGCGTGCCGGTTACGCGTTGCGGGTGGTGCTGAGAACCCGGCCAAGCCGCGCACGCGCCGTGAGGCTCATGCCACGGGGCGCGGAGCGCTGCTGAGGGCCCACCGCCCGCACGACTACTGGAACCACAACGCCGCGTATCACGGCTGGCTGGTCGACATCGCCGCGCGCCATCGCGGCGACGTCTTGGACGTGGGGTGCGGCGACGGGTTGCTCGCCCGGCGGCTGGCCACGGTGTCGCGCAGCGTCGTCGGCATCGATGCCGACCCAACCGCGGTCGAACGGGCGATAGATCGGTTGCAATCCACCGACAATGCCTCGGTGCTCCTCGCCCGCTTCGAAGCCTTCGCGGCGGAGCCGCGCTCGTTCGACCTCATCACGTTCGTGGCCAGCCTGCATCATCTGCCCCTGCGCGAGACCCTGCAGAGGGCACGCGAAATGCTCACGCCCGCAGGGGAACTCGCCGTCGTGGGCCTGTCGGCCAACAAAACGGTCGCCGACTGGGCATGGGCCGCCCTGTGCACCCCCGCCGCGCGCGCAGGGTCGCTGCTGCACGGGGAAACTCGCAACATCGGCGTGGCCGTGGCCGATCCGCGGGAAAGTCTGCAGGAGATTCGCCGGGTGTCCGCCGACGTGCTACCGGAAGCAACGATCCGGCGGGGCCTCTACTACCGCTACCGCCTACTGTGGCGGAACCGCTAGGCCCATCGCGCGCTCGCGTTCCCGTCGACGGGCCCGCGAAGCGCGCAGATTGGCGGCGTTACCGCACGTCTTGACGTCGTGCCAGACCCCACTGTTGTTTTTGGAGCGGTCGTAGAACGTCGACCCGCAGTGGTGGTTGTGGCACCGCTTGACGCGCCGCCAGGTATCGGCGTGCTGGCTCAGCAGAATCTCGGCCCACAGCGCCGACGCCAGCCAGCGCCACCCGGCGCCGCTGGGCTCCAGTCGGACCGCCCCGGCGTCGGAGACCACCAGGGCCGCGGGAATGGCGCCTCGTCCGCCCGTCGTCTCGCCGCTCACCAGTGCATCGATGGTGTCCCGCAACGAGCGCAGCTTGGTCAAATCTGCGTCGTCGAGCTTGGGCGGCGGTAGCACCTCGCCGCGGGTGGTCGACCAGTTACGCACCGCGCCCGCGACCCAGTCGCGGGCGACCGCGGTGTCAGCCAGCAGGTCCGGGCCATAGCCCGCGATCCCCCTGGTGTTGAGGAAGTCCTGGACCAATGCCAGGCCGCCGGGCGCCGGGGTGATGCCGTACCGCTGTGACGCAGCCCATGAAATAGACATAACTAAAAGATACTTGACTATGTCGACACCGGCAACTACGGTGACAGAAACAAATTGGATTTACCTACGTCAGGAGTCTGGATCATGGTCAACATCAAAGGGTCGACGGTCGTAGTTACCGGCGGACAGCGCGGGCTGGGCAAGGCCATCGTGGACGAGTTGTTGGAGCGGGGCGCGGCCAAGGTCTACGCGACGGCGCGGGCGCCCAAACCCAGCGCGGACCCGCGCGTGGTCAGCGCCGAGTTGGACGTGACCGATGCGGACTCCGTTGCGGCTCTGGCAGCTTCGGCTTCGGACGCCGAGATCGTAATCAACAACGCGGGTGTCCTCGGCGCGGCGAAGCTGCTCGACAGCGACATCGAGGAAGTGCGCGCGGTGTTCGAGACCAACTACTTCGGTGCGCTGCGCGTCGCCAAGGCCTTCGCGCCGATCCTGGCCGCCAACGGTGGCGGCGCGCTGGTCGACATCGCCTCGATCCTGTCCTGGATGCCCGGCTCCGGCGGGTACGGCGACTCCAAGGCGGCGCTGTGGTCGACGACGAATACGCTGCGGATCGAACTCGAAAAGCAGGGCACCCTGGTGGTCGCCGCGCACCTCAGCTTCACCGACACCGAGATGGCGTCCGGCTTCGACGCACCAAAGAACGACCCGCGTCAGGTGGCGCACGCAATCGTCGACGGTATCGAAGGGGGCGAGCCCGAGGTGCTGGCCGACGACGACACCCGCTACGTGAAGGCGGCGCTGTCCGGGCCGGTCGAGGCGCTGCCCCGGATGCCGTAGGCATGAGGGTCTGCCCGAAGGCAGTTCCCCGTCTTAAGACGGTGGGTCAATCAGGCCCTTGCGGATGGCCTCGCCCAAAAATGGGCTTGCTGCACTTCGGGCAGACCACCGGGTTGCCCCGGCATCCACCACGGTCGCACCCCGCCGGCCGGTAGCTCGACGGTCGAAGGTCCTCAACGCTTCGGCCGAAGGTCACATTCACACCGCGGCGGCGCTCCGGTGGACGTGTTTGGATAGCGGTATGTCGGACATGGAAATCGAAGGCATCGTGAGCGCCACGCGCGTCATCGCGGCCAACGCCGCGCGGATCTTCGAGCTGATCGCTGACCCCGCGCGCCAGCCGAGCTGGGACGGCAACAACAACCTCGCCTCGTCCGCCCCGGGCCAACGAGTCCGCGCCGTCGGGGACGTGTTCACCACGAAGCTGACCAATGGCGCCGTGCGGGAGAACCACGTCGTGGAATTCGTCGAAGGCAGCAAAATCGCCTGGTGCCCAGCCGAACCCAGAAAACAGCCGCCCGGTCACCTGTGGCGCTGGGAGCTCAGCCCGGTGAACGCCGAACTCACCACGGTGACCCACACCTACGATTGGACGGGGCTGACCGACGCCAGCCGCCTGGAACGCGCTCGCGCGACGACGCCGGAGATGTTGCGCGAATCGATGGACCGGCTCGCCACGGTCGCACAGAACCCCGACTCGTGAGGCCACGGCCGCTGTGAAACGCGACTGACTCAGCCGTTCTTACCCCGCACCCACTGGACCGTGCCGTAGTTCTTCACGCGCACGCTCACGAATCCCTGGCCTTCCAGGATGTCGCCGATCTCGTCCTCGTCGAAGACATGCGCCCCCACGTTCGGCAGCTTCTGGAACAGCCGGGCGGCCGGACCGACGGTGGGCACCATGACGGCCAGCCTGCCGCCCGGTCGTAGCACCCGCGCCATCTCGCCCAGCGCGGTCTCCGGATGGGGAATCAGCTGCAACACGGCCGTCGAGATGACCGCGTCGACCGTGTCGTCGCGCAGCGGAAGTCGTTGTGCGTCAGCCCGGATGAAGCCGACCTGCGGTCCGGCCTCGTTGCGGACGGCGCGCGCCAGCATGGGCTCGGAGATGTCGACCCCCAGCGCGAGCCCGCCCGGGCCGGCCGCGCGTGCCAGCGACGCGGTCACGTTACCCGGGCCCGAGCCGACATCGAGCGCTGTGCCGCCGGGCGGGATGTTCAACCACTCGAGCGGTGTCTGCCACGCGCTGATCAACCGCCGCGACAGGGCTTGGGCGTTGTCGTAGAGCATCGATCCGATCGGTGATGCCCACGCCGCCTGGATCGGGCCGGTGTTCTTGGCGACGCCGTTGCCCTCGTCGGATCCGCTACCGAGCAGATCCAGATAACCCTTGCTCACATCGGGATTCGCCGGCGGATCGGCCAGCAGCTCCAGCGCTCGACGCAGCGCGGGGGGCAACGAGACGTGCACGTCGGTCATGCGCACTCCTTCGACCAAATACCAAGCCGTACGCCGGAATCGGGGATCGGGCCGCCGGAAGAAGGCCCCCTGGCGGCCCCTACCCCGCCACTACGCAGCGTACGCCGAGCCGCACTCGGTCACCGCCTGACGGCGGCGTGCTCGCGCACCAGCGAGTACAACCGCCACTGGCCCGGCACGCCCTTGAGTGCTGTCTCGCCGCGGTCGCCGAAGCGGTGCCGCGATCCGGTGACGATGTCGCGGAGCGTGGAGGACACCAGCACCTCGCTGGGGCCGGCGAGGGCGGCCACCCGGGCGCCGATGTGTACGGCCATGCCGGCGACGTCGTTGCCGCGCACCTCGACTTCACCGGCGTGGATGCCCACCCGCACCTCAATGCCCAGCACGCGGACCGCGTCGACGATGGCGTCGGCGCACGCGATCGCGGCGCTCGGGCTGCTGAACGTCGCGACGAAGCCGTCCCCGGCCGTGTTGACTTCTCGCCCGGAGAATCGCAGCAGTTCGTGCCGAACGAGGGTGTCGTGGTTGTCGAGCAGGTCGCGCCAGCGGTGGTCGCCGAGCAGCGCGGCACGCTCGGTGGAGCCGACGATGTCGGTGAACACGATCGTCGTGAGCAGGCGCTCGGCGTCGGAGGCGCCGCGCACGCCGGTGATGAATTCCTCGATCTCGTCGAGGACGGGGGCGGTGTCGCCGACCCAGTACAGGGTGTCCCCGCCCGGGCACTCGACCAGGCGTGCGCCGGGGATGTGTTCGGTCAGGTAGTGGGCGTGCTCGACGGGGCTGAAGGCCTGGTTGTCGCGGTGCAGGATCAGGGTCGGGACGGCGATACGGGGAAGCCGGTCGCGGACGTCGCCCTCCCTGACCTTGTTGATGAACGCGCGGGCCATGCTGGGCGACGCCGCCCGGTTGCCGGCCATGTCCCACCACGACCTGAACGCGGCGTCGCCCGCCACGGAGGGCGCGATGATGCCGAGCATGTCGAACCCTTGCTCGACGGCGTCCGGCTCCATCCCGACCGTCGTGAAGCGGTCGGCGTCGTCGAGGTCGCTGCCGATGGGGTAATCGGGCCCACGCAGCGTGCGCGCCGCGCCGTTCGCAATCACCAGGCTGTTCACCCGCTCGGGATGGTCGGCCGCCAGAACGATCCCGGCCAGCGACGTGAAACCCGGGGCGAAGATCGTCACCCGCTCGCATCCCACCGCGTTCATGACCGCGATCGCGTCCTGCGCCCACGATTCCGGGCCGAGCATGTCCGCGGGCACCCGCGACGACAGGCCGATGCCGCGCTGGTCGAACCGGATCACCCGGCAGAACGACGCGAGCCGGCGATGGAACCGGTACATCGACGGCTCGAGGTCGACGCAGTCGATCGGGATCAGCGGGCCCGGCAGCACGAGCAGGTCGATCGGACCATCGCCGAAGACCTGATAGGCGATGTCGATCTCGCCGCAACTGGCGTACCGGGTTCGCGGAGCCGCAGAACTCCCAGCCACGCATCCAGGCTAGTGCAGGTCACCGACACGCCGGAACCGCTCAGCGGCGGATGATCGGCACGAGGTAACGGGCGGCGTACTCGCGGACGGCCGCGGGGTCTGACGTGTCGAGGCGGTCGGTGGGAAACACGATGATGCCGAGCGCGACGCGAAGCAGGATGTCGGCGATGTTGGACAGGTCGCGGTCGGGAATGTCGGTCCCGCAGCGGCGCAGGGTGTGGGCGATGCCGTCGGCGAACTGCCCGATGGGGAAGGCCCGCGATCGGGAGAACATGCCCAACAGCTCGGGTTCGCTCTCGGCGATCCGCGAGTACAGCTTCGAGTCGTGGACCAGGCGCACGCCCAGCGCGAACGCCTCGACCACGGCCTGCTGCGGATCGCAGCCGGTGGTCGCGCGGTCCAGCGTGCTGAAGAAGGATTCGGCCTCGCGCCGCACCACGTGTCCGAACAGGTCGTCCTTGGTGGGAAAGCGCCGGTACACGGTGCTGCGGCTGACGCCCGCGCGGGCCGCGACGTCTTCGATGTTGGCCCGGCGCACGCCGTAGGTCTCGAAGACGGCGCGCGCGGTGTCCAGGATGGTGCGGTCGACGTCGCTCAGCGCCGCGTCCGCGTCGGGCTGCGTGGCTGTCCGCATCGCCTCAACTCCTCGAATGACCGCCCGGTATGCGATCGGCGCGACCGGTTGCTAGGCTGTTGAAACAAAGATACGGTTTTGTGTCATTGATTCGCAAGGGCATGGCGGCTGAGGCCGCGGGGAGGGGAGCATGACCACCCACAACGACGGGTTGGCGGCCGCCCCCACCCCTTTCACGGCGGGAACCCGCTTCGACACCGGGGTGCGGGAGGCGTTGCCCATGCCGGTAGACGGGCCTGCCGGGGCCGCCGGCGCGCGGCTCGGACCGGAGTCGTTGACCTGGAAGTTCTACGGGGACAACCGCACCCAGTTCTTCGGGTTCCAGCGCACGGCGGGCGTGGAGAACTGCATCGAACAGCTCGCCCAGGGCGTGCTCGACCACTCGGTGGTCTTCAGCGACACGTTAGGTCGGGCGAAGCGGACCGCGCCGCCGCTGATGAAGACCGTCTACTCCGACGAGCCGCGCGAGTGGGGCCGCAAGGTGCGCGACTTCCACAAGACGATCAAGGGCACCATCAGCGACGGG
>NZ_LZIX01000283.1:0-48148 GCF_001666955.1 Mycobacterium sp. E735
CCCGGCCTCAAACGCGACCTCTCAGCCGGCTGAAGGCCAGGGCCGCATCCAGCCCTCGACCGGGAGCGCGAGCGCGTCGACCCCGATGCGCGCGACGTCGCGCGACGGCATCCACATGAACTTCGGGAACGCGTCGGCGAATTTGCGCTCGTCCATGCCCGCGTTCTTCAGGAACTCGGTGCGCACCGGGCCCGGGCACAGCAGCGCGACGGTGACACCGGTGCCGGCGAGCTCGCCGCGCACCCCCTCGGTGTAGGTCTTCACGAACGCCTTGGTGGCCGCGTAACCGGCCTGCCCCGGGAAGGGGTGGTAGCCGGCGGTGGACCCGACGTTGAGGATCGCCCCGCGCCCGCGCGGCACCATCTGCTGGACCGCGCGCGTGGTCAGGTCGATGACCGCCTCGCAGTTGACCCGCACCTGGGCGATCTCGTCGTCGGCGCGCGCCGCGGTCACCGATCCGATGGTGCCGACGCCGGCGTTGTTGACCAGGATGTCGGCGGCCAGGCCGCGGCGGCCGACCTCGTCGAGCAGGCCGGCGCGGGCGGCCGCGTCGGCGACGTCGCAGGCGATCACCTCGACGCGCACGCTTTTCGAGAGTTCGTCGGCCAGCTCGCGCAGCCGGTCCTCCCGGCGGGCGACGAGCGTCACGCCGTGACCGCGGTCGGCCAGTTCCCGCGCGATGTCGGCGCCGATGCCCGACGATGCGCCGGTCACCACGGCGGTGCTGGTGGGTGAGGGAGTCGGAAGGGCCACGCGTCGAACCCTACAAGGGGCCGTCGAGCGTGAGCCCGATGCACGAGAAGGGCTGGGAAATCGTCCATATCCCGAGAAGCTCGGCGCACGAAAAAACCCGGCTCCCAAGGGGAGCCGGGTTTTCCCGTAGCTGTCGGACTTAGAAGTCCATACCGCCCATGCCGCCGGTCGGGTCGCCCGCGGGAGCGGCCGCCTTCTCCGGCTTGTCGGCGACGACGGCCTCGGTCGTCAGGAACAGCCCGGCAATGGACGCCGCGTTCTGCAGCGCCGAGCGGGTGACCTTGACCGGGTCGGCAACGCCGGCCTTGAGCAGGTCCTCGTACTCGCCGGTGGCCGCGTTCAGGCCGGTGCCGGCCTTCGCGTTGCGGACCTTCTCGGCGACAACGCCGGGCTCCAGCCCGGAGTTGAAGGCGATCTGCTTGAGCGGGGCCTCGAGCGCGACGCGCACGATGTTGGCGCCGGTGGCCTCGTCACCGGTGAGCTTGAGCTCCTCCAGGGACGGCGCCGACTGCAGCAGGGCCACGCCACCACCGGCGACGATGCCCTCCTCGACGGCGGCCTTGGCGTTGCGGACCGCGTCCTCGATGCGGTGCTTGCGCTCCTTGAGCTCCACCTCGGTGGCGGCGCCGGCCTTGATCACCGCAACACCGCCGGCCAGCTTGGCCAGGCGCTCCTGCAGCTTCTCGCGGTCGTAGTCGGAGTCGCTGTTCTCGATCTCCTGGCGGATCTGGGCCACGCGCCCGGCGATGGCGTCGGTGTCACCGGCACCCTCGACGATGGTGGTCTCGTCCTTGGTGACGACGACCTTGCGGGCCTTACCGAGCAGGGCGACGTCGGCGCTCTCCAGCGACAGGCCGACCTCTTCGCTGATCACCTGACCACCGGTGAGGATCGCCATGTCCTGCAGCATCGCCTTGCGGCGGTCGCCGAAGCCGGGGGCCTTGACGGCCACCGACTTGAAGGTGCCGCGGATCTTGTTGACCACCAGGGTGCTCAGGGCCTCGCCCTCGACGTCCTCGGCGATGATCAGCAGCGGCTTGCCGGCCTGGATGACCTTCTCCAGCAGCGGCAGCAGGTCCTTGACGGTGGACACCTTGGAGCTGACCAGCAGGATGAACGGGTCCTCGAGGACGGCTTCCTGACGCTCGGCGTCGGTGACGAAGTAGCCCGAGATGTAGCCCTTGTCGAACCGCATGCCCTCGGTGAGCTCGAGCTGCAGGCCGAAGGTGTTGGACTCCTCGACGGTGATGACGCCCTCGTTGCCGACCTTGTCCATCGCCTCGGCGATCAGGTCGCCGATGGACTGGTCGCCCGCGGAAATCGCCGCGGTGGCCGCGATCTGCTCCTTGGTCTCGACGTCCTTGGCGGACTTGAGCAGGACCTCGGTGACCTTCTCGACGGCCTTCTCGATGCCGCGCTTGAGGCCCAGCGGGTTGGCACCCGCGGCGACGTTGCGCAGGCCCTCCTTGACGAGCGCCTGGGCCAGCACCGTGGCCGTCGTAGTGCCGTCACCGGCGACGTCGTCGGTCTTCTTGGCGACTTCCTTGACCAGCTCGGCGCCGATCTTCTCGTACGGGTCCTCCAGCTCGATCTCCTTGGCGATGGACACACCATCGTTGGTGATCGTGGGGGCGCCCCACTTCTTCTCCAGGACGACGTTGCGGCCCTTGGGACCCAACGTCACCTTTACCGCGTCGGCGAGGGCGTTCAGCCCCCGCTCGAGGCCGCGACGGGCCTCTTCGTCGTACGCAATTGTCTTGGCCATTGCGAAGTGATTCCTCCGGATCGGGAATGACACCGGGTGGCCACGGGTGGCCACCCCATTACTTACGCTGGCCGGGTGCAGTGCCCGCGACGGACGACCCCAGGTGTCTGCTGGTCTCACCGTCCCGACCTAGCACTCACCTGTCGCGAGTGCCAAGGTCATTCTTAGCACTCGCCTATGCCGAGTGCAAGAACGGGTCAGGCCTTATCGCTGCACGCGTAAACCGTCGATGACGACGTCGGTCGCCCGCTCGGCCAGCGCCGAGTCGTAGGCCTGCATCGCCTGGCAGCCGACCAGGATCGCCTTCAGATCCCGCATGTCGACGTCGCGCCGCGCGGTGCCGGCCTCCTGGGCGGCACGAAGCAGCTCGCCCAGCATGGCCCTGAACGCTTCCTCGGCCTCGGGGGCGGCGCAGGCGATGTCGATTCCGTACCCCGCCAGCGCGTCGACCAGGCCGCGGTCCGCGGCACCCCACTGCAGGACCATCGAGCGCAGGAAGGCGAACAGCGCCTCCCCCGGGCCCTCCGACTTCAGCAGGGCGTGCCCGTCGTCGACGAGGCGGCGCATCCGGTCCTCGATCACGGCGGTGAACAGCGCTTCCTTCGTCGGGAAGTGCCGGTAGACGGTGCCGGCCCCCACCCCGGCGCGGCGGGCGACGTCGTCGATGGGCACCGACAGGCCTTCGGCGGCGAAGGTCTCGTAGGCGACGTCCAGCACGCGCGCGCGGTTGCGCGCCGCGTCGGCGCGCAACGGCCGTGCGGGTTCGGCCAACAATTCACCACCCATCGGTTGACAAAGCGGGGCGTGCGTTCCGTATAGTCGAGTCAACCGGAGCGCTCGCCCCGTTTACCTTACTACTTTGAGGAGCTTCCGATGGCCAAGTGGACCGCGCGAGACATTCCCGACCAGGCCGGACGGGTCGCCGTCATCACCGGGGCCAACACCGGCCTCGGCTACGAGACCGCCGCCGCGCTGGCCGACCACGGCGCACGCGTCGTGCTCGCGGTGCGCAACCTCGATAAGGGCAAGGACGCCGCCGCGCGCATCGCCGCCGCGAGCCCGCACGCCGACGTGGCGCTGCAGGAGCTCGACCTGACGTCGCTGGACTCCATCCGCGCGGCGGCCGAACAACTCAAGTCCGACTACGAGCAGATCGACCTGCTGATCAACAACGCCGGCGTCATGTACACACCGAAGGAAACCACCAAAGACGGCTTCGAGATGCAGTTCGGCACCAACCACCTGGGCCACTTCGCCCTCACCGGCCTGCTGCTGGAGCGGCTGCTGCCGGTGCCCGGATCGCGGGTCGTGACGGTGAGCAGCGTGGGCCACCGCATCCTGGCCGACATCCATTTCGACGACCTGCAGTGGGAACGCTCCTACAACCGGGTCGCGGCCTACGGGCAAGCCAAGCTGGCCAACCTGCTGTTCACTTACGAGCTGCAGCGGCGGCTGGCCCCCCGCGGGACGACGATCGCCACCGCCGCCCACCCCGGCGGCTCGAACACCGAACTGGGCCGCTACACGCCCACGGCGTTCCGGCCGCTCGTCAACGTGTTCTTCTCGGTGATCGCGCAGGACGCCGCCATGGGCGCGCTCCCGACGCTGCGCGCCGCCACCGACCCGGCCGTTCTCGGCGGCCAGTACTACGGCCCCGACGGGTTCGCCGAGACCCGCGGCTATCCGAAGTTGGTGTCGTCGAGCGCGAAATCCCACGACGCCGAGCGGCAGCGGCGGTTGTGGGCGGTGTCGGAGGAGCTGACCGGCGTCACGTATCCCCTGGATTGACATCGAGCAGCTGCTCGTAGAAACCGCCGAAGCCGCGGGCCCGGTCGGCCAGATGGATCTCCAGGATCCAATGGCACAGGCGGCCGGCCGGGTCTGTGCGCCGCATCGGCTTGTTCGATCCTGGCGCGATGTACCACTGGACGCCGGGGCCGGCGATCTTCTTGTGCGGGAACTCTCCGACCAGGTGACCGGCGATCGAACTGGCGAACTCGAAACCCTCGGCGTGGGCCAGGCCGACGACGAAGTCGAAGAGCTCGGCCCCGGTGACGTCCGGGCGCCGGTCGAAGTACTCGCGGCCTGCCCGCCACACCCGGGGTAGCGCGTCCCGGAGGGCCGCCTTGGCCGGGTCGTCGCCGAGCACGAAGGTGCGGCCGAAGTCGGCCTCCCACTCCGCGAAGATCGGCCCGAAATCGAGGAAGACGATGTCGCCGTCGGCGACCAGCCGGTCCGGCGGGCGCTCGCTGAAGGGTTGCAGCGTGTTCTCGCCGGCCCGCACGATGCGCCGATGCCAGTGCCGGGTCACGCCGAACAGGTCCGCGGCGAGGCGGTTGATCTCATCGGACAGCTGCCGCTCGGAAACGCCCGGCCGGATGATGCCGCGCCGCTCGACCTCGTCGAACAACTGCGACGCCTTCTCCTGGGCTTCGAGCAGCCGCTGCGCGCGCACGTCCTCCGGGGCCTCCACTCTCGCGATGCTAACTGGCAGGCTGGAAACCATGTCGCTCGTCGTGCCGCCCTATCCGCCGCCCCGGTACACCAAGGACGAGCCGGGGATCAGCGCCTGGCTCAAGCGTGCCGACGAGCCGCCCGACTACGAGACCGGTGGCGTCAAGTACCACTACCTGGCCAACGACCAGGCCACCGGCGGCGACTACGGGCTGTACCGGGTCGACATCCCCGCGGGCGGCGGCGGCCCCGGACCGCACTTCCACCGGGCGATGTCCGAGGCCTTCTTCGTGCTTTCCGGCACGATGAAGCTCTACGACGGCACGCAGTGGGCCGACGGCCGGCAGGGCGACTTCCTCTACGTGCCGCCGGGCGGCGTGCACGGCTTCCGCAACGGGGCCGACGAGCCGGCGTCGATCCTGATGCTGTTCGCGCCGGGTGCCCCACGCGAGACGTACTTCGAGGGCTTCGCGGCGCTGGCCGACATGACCGACGACGAACGCCGGGAGTGGTTCGTTCTGCACGACAACTATTGGGTGCAGTAACCGGTTAACGGTGAGCGAACTCTAGGTGCCGCGCACTGATACGCGGCGCGCGCGCGACGTAGGGTTTGGCCGTGCAGGTGAGGACGAAGCGCGCCGCGGCGTGGTTGCGGATGAAGGTCGAGACGGCGTACAGCGCCCCGGTGCGGACCGCCGAGCGGGTCAAACGGCCCAGGCGCCCGGGCCTGCGGCGCGTGCCGACCGCGTCCGCCCGGGTCCGCGGGCGCCGGTTCAGGCGTCCGACCGGTCACCGGCCGAAGCGGTAGTCGGCGTCGACCAGCTCGCGGGTGCGCTCGAAGAAAGTGCGTCCGCTGTAAGGCAATTGGGTGACCACCTTCCCGCTCGGATGCCGGAAGTAGTTGTCGCATGCGAGCCAGACCTTGCCCACCATGGCCGCCTGGATCTCGTCGTTGTAGCGGCGCTGCGCGTCGGGTGTCACTTGGACGGTGCGCGCCCCCCGGGCGTTCATCACGTCGAGGATGTGGCGGACGAACGTGGTCTGCGCCTCGTGGATGTAGATGATCGAATTGACGCCGTTGGTGTTGGGCCCGTAAAGCGTGAAGAAATTCGGATAGCCGGCCACCAGGGTGCCCAGGTACGCCTCGGCGCCGTCGCGCCAGTCGTCCGCGAGGCGGCGCCCGCCCGACCCGTGGACGTCGATGCTGGCCAGGTAGTCGGCGGCGGTGAACCCGGTGCCGTAGATGACGGTGTCGACGCGGTGTTCGACGCCGTCGACGGTGCGCACGCCCCGCTCGGTCAGCTCGGTGATGGCGGCCGTTTCCAGTGTGACGTTGGGCAACGCGAACGTCGGATACCACTCGCGCGACATCAGCGGCCGTTTGCAGCCGGCGGGATAGTCCGGCGTCAGCTTCGCGCGCAGCTCGGGGTCGGCCACCTTGCGCATCAGGTAGCTGCGGGCCAGCTCGGTCGCTTCCCGCGTCTGCGCGGCGTCGACGTCGAAGCTGGACGACTCGTAGGCGTCGAAGGCCTCGTCGCGCAGCTTGAGCGCCATCTCGGGGTGGCGTTCGAACAGCTCGTGCTGTTCGGGCGTGAACGGGAAGTCGAAGCGGGGCGCGATCCAGATCGGGGTCCGCTGAAACACGGTCAGGTGCGCGGTTTCTCGCGCGATCGCGGGCACGTACTGGATGGCGCTGGCGCCAGTGCCGATGGACGCCACCCGCTCGCCGGCCGTCGACTTGCTGTGATCCCAACGCGACGAATGGAATTGGCGGCCGCGGAACCGCCGCGCGCCGGGGATGTCCGGGACGTGGGGCACGTCGAGCATCCCGACGGCGCTGACGACCGCGTCGAACTCGTGCTCGCGACCGGCGTCGTCGGTCAGGGTCCAGCGGCCCCGGGTGTCCGACCAGCGCGCGGCGGCCACCGCGGTGTTCGCCCGCAGGCGCGCGCCCAGCCCGTGACCGTCGGCGACCCTTTCCAGGTACGCCAGGATCTCGGGCTGGTTGGCGTACGTCTTGCTCCAACGCGGGTTTGGCGCAAAGGAATACGAGTACAGGTGCGACGGGACGTCGCACGCCGCGCCCGGGAAGGTGTTGTGGCGCCAGGTCCCGCCGAATCCGTCCGCCCGGTCGTAGATGGTGAAGTCGTAGCCGCCCTCGGCCAGCTGGATGCCCATGGCGATGCCGCCGGCACCGGCGCCGATGATCGCGACTCGCGGCTTCAGTCCCATTGCGCGAAGTAGGGTCGCTGCGGCCGGGTCTTCTCCACCAGGATGAACACCACACCCCACGGGTCGACGAACCAGGTGGTGCGGACCCGCGCGACCTCCGCGATCCCGCTGACCAGAAAGCGCACGCCCCTGCTTTCCAGCTCCGCCCGGGTGGCGTCGAGGTCCTCGCAGATCAGCCCGACGTGGGACAGCCCCGGGTCGGTGAGGCCGGCGCGACCGGGCCGATCCGAGCCCGCCGCGCCGAGGTATTCGATCACCTCGAGCACGCGATCGCCGTCGCCGTCGAACCCGACGATGGCCGCCTTCATGCTGGGGTCCGCCACCAGCTCGCCCATGTCGTCGCGAATGGCGTTACCGGTCATGACATACGGCGGCGAGAGCACACGCAGGCCCAACACGTCGCGGTAGAAGGCGACGGCCGCCTCGCAATCCGGAACACACACCCCGGTGTGGGCCATCCCGGTAATCACGTTCTCGACTCTACGTCGGTCCCACGGCCTCACCGGGAGCGGTTGGGAAATCTGACCGGCCGATAATGGCGGGGTGCGGTCGGTCCAAGAACATCAGCGCGTCGTAGCCGAACTGATCCGTCCCCGCCCGGCTGCCACCGCCGCACTGGCCGAGGCGCAAGGGCTGGTGCTGGCCGAGGACGTGGTCGCGCGCCTGGCGCTGCCGGTCTTCGACAACTCCGCGATGGACGGATACGCGGTGCGAGCCGAGGACACGTCCGGCGCCACCCCCGAGCACCCGGTGGCCCTCGAGGTCGTCGAGGACATTCCCGCCGGGCGCACCGACGAGTTGACGCTGCAACCCCACACCGCGCACCGCATCATGACCGGCGCGCCGCTGCCCGCCGGCGCGACGGCCGTCGTGCCGGTCGAAGACACCGACGGCGGCGTGGACGTCGTGTCGATCCGCGCGCCCCGTGAGGCCGGCAAGCACATCCGGCGCGCGGGCGAGGACGTGGCCCCCGGCACGACGGTGTTGCGGCGCGGCCAGGTGGTGACGCCGGCCGTGCTCGGCCTGGCCGCGGCGCTGGGCATGGCCGAGTTGCCGGTGCTGCCGCGCCAGCGGGTGCTGGTGCTGTCGACCGGGTCGGAGCTGGTGGCGCCCGGCAATCCGCTGCGGCCGGGGCAGATCTACGAGTCGAATTCGATCATGCTGGCCGGGGCCGTCCGCGACGCCGGCGCCGACGTGATCGCGGTGGCTACGGCGGAAGACGATGTCGCGCAGTTCAGTTCGATCCTCGATCGCTACGCGGCCGACTGCGACCTGATCATCACCAGCGGCGGGGTCAGCGCCGGCGCCTACGAGGTCGTCAAGGACGCGTTCGGCCGCGAGGGCGACCAGGGCGTGGAGTTCGTCAAGGTGGCGATGCAGCCCGGCATGCCACAGGGCATCGGCCGGGTGGCCGGCGCGACGATCGTCACCCTGCCCGGCAACCCGGTGAGCGCACTGGTGTCCTTCGAGGTCTTCATCCGGCCCGCGCTGCGCAGGGCCATGGGCCTACCCGACCCGGAGCGCCCGCACCGGGCGGCCGTGCTGACCGAATCGCTGACCTCGCCGCGCGGCAAGCGGCAGTTCCGCCGCGCGGTGCTGGACCGCGACACCGCGACCGTCACCAGTTATGGCCCGCCGGCCTCGCATCACCTGCGGTGGCTGGCGTCGGCGAACGCGCTGCTGGACATTCCCGAGGACGTGGCGGAGGTGCCCGAGGGGACCGAGCTGCAGGTCTGGGACCTGACCTAACCCGCCGGGGTGGCGACCTGCCGATGGAAATCGTCGGCCCGGTCGAACGCGGCGACGCAGCGGATGGCGACCGCGACGACCGACATCAGCGCCGGGATCGTGACCAGGGCCGCCGCCAGCCCGACGCGGTCGGCCAGGTGACCGATCAGCGGCGGCCCCAGCAGGTAACCCAGCCAGCCCGTCGCGGCGACGATCGCGATGGCCGAGCCCGCGCCGCCCGCGCCGTAGGCGGCGCTGAACGCGGTCGGCACCAGCAGCGCCACCCCGACGCCCAGGGCGGCGAAACCGGCCACGGCGACAACGGGATTGGCGGCCGCCAGCGCCACGCCCAGGCCCGCAGCGCCGAACAGCGCGAGCGCCGGCAGCAACCGGCGGGCCGAGAGCCGCGAGTGCAGGCGTATCGCGCCGAGCCGGGTCAGGACCATCGTCAGCGTGTAGGCCGCATAGCTCAGCGCGGCGACCCCCGGCCCGGCGCCGACGACGTTGCGCAGGTAGTTGGCCGACCAGTCGGTGGCGGCGCCCTCGCACAGGAAGGACACGAAGGCCACCGCCGCCAGGATGGCCACCGTCGGTGTCAGCCAGCCCCGCCCGGACCGCTCCCGCGACGCCGCCGCCGCGGGGTCCGGGATCAGCCCGCGCGCCAGCGCACCGACGACGATCAGGGCGACGAGCCCGACGGCGGCCAGCTGGGGCGTCAGCCCGACGCCGGCGCCGACGCACGCCGCGCCGATCAGGGCGCCCAGCAGCGCGCCGAGGCTCCACATGCCGTGGAAGCGCGCCATGATCGGTGCGCGCGCCAGGCGCTCGACCGTGCCGGCCTGGGTGTTCATCGCGACGTCCAGCCCGCCCTGGAACATCCCCCACAGCGCCAGCGCCGCAAACAGCGCCGGCCCGGAGCGGGCCAGCCCGACGGTCGTCCCCGCGAGGGCGTAGCCGGCGGCGGTCACGGGGATCAGCCGGTGGCTGCCCCACCGCGGCAGCGCCCAGTGGCTGGCCACGGTGGCCAGCACGGACCCCAGCGGTGCACCGAACAGCGCCGTCCCCAGCGCCGCGTCGGACAGGCCGAGCCCGGCCTTGACCGCCGGGATGTGGGCGGCCCACGACGAGAACCCCACGGCGTGGGCGATGAACACGGCGGTGACGGCGATCTTCGCCCGGCGCAGCCGCGGGTCATTCGGATGCATGTCGAAGGTGGGCGTTCCCCCTGCGGGCCCGAACCAACCGGCCGCGGCTTTCGTAAGATGGCCGCGTGGCACGACGCCCCCGCCCTGTCGGCCCTACGGCCGAGGATCCAACGTTCAGCCCGCAGCACGCGTTGGAGTTGGTGCGCTCGACCGTTCCGCCGGTCCACCCGGCGGGCCGGCCGTTCATCGCCGGCGGCCTGGCGCTGGCGCTGGCCGGCCGCAGGCACCGGTGGATCCGACGGGCCGGCCTGCTGGCGGCGGGCGCCTGCGCCGGATTCTTCCGCCACCCACCCCGGGTACCGCCGACCCGGCCGGGTGCGATCGTCGCACCCGCCGATGGGTTGGTGTGCGTGATCGACGCCGCCGCCCCGCCGGCCGAACTCGGCATGGGCGACGCGCCGCTGCCCCGGGTCAGCATCTTCCTGTCGCTGCTGGACGCCCACGTGCAGCGGGCGCCGGTGAGCGGTGAGGTGATCGCCATGCAGCACCGGCCCGGCCGGTTCGGGTCGGCCGATCTGGCCGCGGCCAGCACCGAGAACGAGCGCACCAGCCTGCGGATCCGGACGCCGACCGGCGCGGAGGTGGTGGCCGTGCAGGTCGCCGGGCTGCTGGCGCGGCGCATCATCTGCGACGCGCGCGTCGGCGACAAGCTGACGATCGGCGACACCTACGGCCTGATCCGGTTCGGCTCCCGGCTCGACACCTATCTGCCGGCGGGCGCCGAACCACTGGTCCGCGAGGGTCAGCGCGCGATCGCCGGCGAAACCGTGCTGGCCGAGCTGCCATGATCAGCAAGCCGCGCGGCAGGCCGTCGGTCAACCTGCAGATCCTGCCCAGCGCGATGACGGTGCTGTCGATCTGCGCGGGCCTGACCTCGATCCGGTTCGCCCTCGAGCACCAGCCCAAGGCCGCGATGGCGCTGATCGCCGCGGCGGCCATCCTGGACGGGCTCGACGGCCGGGTGGCCCGCATCCTGGACGCCCAGTCGCGCATGGGCGAGGAGATCGACTCGCTGGCCGACGCGGTGAACTTCGGTGTGACGCCGGCGATCGTGCTCTACGTGACGATGCTGACGAAGTCGCCGGCCGGCTGGGTGGTGATCCTGCTCTACGCCGTGTGCGTCGTGCTGCGGCTGGCGCGGTACAACGCGCTGCAGAGCGACGGGAGCCAGCCCGCCTACACCCACGAGTTCTTCGTCGGCATGCCCGCGCCGGCGGGCGCGGTGTCGATGATAGGGCTGATCGGGCTCAAGCTGCAGTTCGGCGAGGGCTGGTGGACCTCGACGGCGTTCCTGTGCATCTGGATCACCGGGACGTCGATGCTGATGATCAGCAAGATCCCGATGCGCAAGATGCACGCCGCGGCGGTGCCCCCCAGCTGGGCGGCGCCGCTGCTGGCGCTGCTGGCCATCTGCGCGGCCGCGGCGGTGCTGGCCCCCTACGTGCTGATCTGGGTCATCATCATCGCCTACCTCTGCCACGTCCCGTTCGCGATCCGCAACCAGCGTTGGCTGGCCGCGCACCCCGAGGCGTGGGCCGACGAGCCCAAGCAGCGCCGCGCCGCGCGGCGCGCGATCCGCCGGGCGCAGCCGCATCGCCGGTCGATGGCGCGGCTCGGGCTGCGCAAGCCGGGTGGGCGCCTGCCATGAGCCGGCCGGGCGAGGATGCGGCCCGTCAGCTCACGCTCACCGCGCGGTTGAACACCTCCGCCGTCGACTCGCGCCGCGGTGTCGTCCGGCTGCACCCGAGCGTGGTTGCCGCGCTTGGCATTCGGGAATGGGACGCGGTGGCGCTGACGGGCTCGCGGACCACGGCGGCGGTGGCGGGCCTGGCCGGGCCGGACACCCCGGTCGGCACCGCGCTGCTCGACGACGTGACGCTGTCCAACGCCGGGCTGCGTGAGGGCACCGCCGTGATCGTCGGCGCGGTCACCGTCTACGGCGCCCGGTCGGTGACGCTGTCCGGCTCGTCGCTGGCCAGCCAGTCCATTTCGCCGGTGACCCTGCGGCAGGCCCTGCTCGGCAAGGTGCTGACCGTCGGCGACGCCGTGTCGCTGCTGCCCCGCGATCTGGGCCCGGGCTTCTCGACGGCGGCCGCCACCCGCGCGCTGGCGGCCTCGGTGGGCATCAGTTGGACCTCGGAGCTGCTGACCGTCACCGGCGTGGACCCGCTCGGCCCGGTCAGCGTGCAGCCCAACTCGCTGGTCACCTGGGGCGTGGGCGTGCCGGCCGGCGGCCCGGCCGTGTCCACCGAGCTGGTCGACGTGGCCAGCCCCGAAACGGTCCTCGAGGAACTCAAGGGCTCACAGCCGCAGGCCGCCAAGCTCATCGAATGGCTCAAGCTCGCGCTCGACGAGCCGCACCTGCTCAAGACCCTGGGCGCCGGCGCCAACCTGGGCGTGCTGGTGTCCGGCCCGGCCGGGGTGGGCAAGGTGACGCTGGTGCGCGCGGTGTGCGACGGCCGCAGGCTGGTCAAGCTGGACGGCCCCGAGGTGGGCGCGCTGACGCCGGAGGACCGGCTCAAGACCGTGAGCTCGGCGGTGCAGGCCGTCCGCGACGGCGGCGGCGTCCTGCTGATCACCGACGTCGACGCCCTGCTGCCGGCCACCCCCGAGCCGGTGGCCGCCCTGATCCTGGGCGAGCTGCGCACCGCCGTGGCGACCGAGGGTGTCGCGTTGATCGCCACCTCCGCGCGGCCCGACCAGCTCGACGCGCGGCTGCGGGCGCCGGACCTGTGCGACCGGGAGCTCAGCCTCCCGCTGCCCGACGCCGGCACCCGCAAGGCGCTGCTGGAGTCGCTGCTGAAATCCGTGCCCGCGGGCACCCTCGACCTCGACGAGATCGCCGCGCGCACGCCGGGTTTCGTGGTCGCCGACCTGGCCGCGCTGCTGCGGGAGGCGGCGCTGCGGGCGGCCGCACGCGCCAGCACCGACGGGCGCCCGCCCGAGCTGAACCAGGAGGACCTGGTCGGCGCGCTGACCGTCATCCGGCCGCTGTCCCGGTCGGCCAGCGAGGAAGTGACCGTCGGCAACATCACCCTCAACGACGTCGGCGACATGACCGAGGCCCGGCAGGCCCTGACCGAGGCCGTGCTGTGGCCACTGCAGCACCCCGACACCTTCGCCCGCCTGGGCGTCGAACCGCCCCGCGGCGTGCTGCTGTACGGGCCACCCGGCTGCGGCAAGACCTTCGTCGTGCGCGCGCTCGCCAGCACCGGGCAGCTGTCCGTGCATTCCGTCAAGGGCTCCGAACTGATGGACAAGTGGGTGGGCAGCTCGGAAAAGGCCGTCCGCGAACTGTTTCGGCGCGCCCGCGACTCCGCCCCGTCGCTGGTGTTCCTCGACGAGATCGACGCGCTCGCGCCCCGGCGCGGGCAGAGCTTCGACTCGGGCGTGACCGACCGGGTGGTGGCCGCGCTGCTGACCGAGCTCGACGGCGTCAACCCGCTGCGCGACGTCGTCGTGCTGGGCGCCACCAACCGGCCGGACCTGATCGACCCGGCGCTGCTGCGCCCGGGCCGGCTGGAGCGGCACGTCTTCATCGAGCCGCCCGACGCCGCCGCCCGCCGCGAAATCCTGCGCACCGCGGGCAAATCCGTCCCGCTGAGCGACGACGTCGACCTCGACGAGGTGGCCGGCGGGCTCGACGGTTACAGCGCCGCCGACTGCGTGGCGCTGCTGCGCGAGGCGGCGCTGACCGCGATGCGGCGCTCGATCGACGCCACCGACGTGACGGCCGCCGACATCGCGGCGGCGCGCCAAATCGTGCGCCCCTCACTGGATCCCGCGCAGGTGCAGGCGTTACGGGCGTTCGCCGAAGCTCCGTAGCACCGCCAACGCCGACACCGCGACATCGTCCTCGAGCCAGCGCGGCATCGGATCGTCGTAGGCGTGGCGGCGGACCACGGCATAGGGCAGGTCCGCGACCGCCCGCGCGACGGCGTCGACGGACCGGGGCCTGTTGTTCCCGTACAGCTGCCGGGCCAACACCGCGATCCGCTCGGTCAGCGGCGCGTTCATCGCGGCCAACGTCTGCTGGAACGCCGCGTCGGGCTCGTCGTCGAGCAGGTCGCCGGGCCGGATCGTCAGCAGCAGCCGGGCGTCGTCGGGCAGCTCGCGCGCGAAGCCGACGGCGGACACGGCCATCGCGACGGCGGTGTCCGCCGGCGTCTCACCGTCCGCGGCCAGGGCGCGCGCCTGGAAGCGTTCCAGCGCGCGCAGCCACGCCGCGGTCAGGATGCCGTCGCGGTTGCCGAACCGGTGATACAGGGTGCCCGCGGGCGCTCCGCTGGCCTTGGCGATCGCGGCGACGCTGGCCGCCCGCGGCCCGCCGTCGAGCACCAGCGCCCGGGCGGCGTCGAGGATCACATCGGTTTCATGCTTCCGCGGAGGTGCCACGATCTAGTATGGTCCTTCTATATGGAACGATTACCCTATATCGATGAGCATGCCATAACCGTGGACGCGGGGCGCGCAGACACGTGGTCCGCGCTGCTGCGGGTGATGTGCCGGGATCCCGGCGACCCGTCAACCGTGCCAATCGGTTTCGTCCTCGACGAGACACGGCCGCCGGAGCGGTTCGCGCTGAAGGGCCGGCACCCGTTCGCGGTGTATCGGTGGGTGTTCGAGTTGGAGCCGCTGGCCGGCGACCGCACCCGGCTGCGCGCCACCACGTGGGCGGCCTTCCCCGGCCTGCACGGACGGATGTATCGCGGCCTCGTCATCGGCACCGGCGGTCATGCGGCGGTGACCCGCGCGACGCTGAAACGCGTTGCGGCTGCGGTGCTTAACGAGCGGTCCAGCGCGACCGCGTCCGACTACACCGACGTCTTCGAGGCCGCGATCCAGCCCGGCGACACGCGCTCGGCCGAGCAGATGTTCCGCGACGCGCTGGGCCGGGAAGCGAACGGAGGCGCCGTGCGGTGGCTCCACCGCCACGTCCTGAGATTCAACCTCGCGACGCATCCGTCGCCCGATCACCCCATCGGCTGGTCGGTCGCCCGCTCGGATCACGACGAGTTCGTCCTTACGGCGAGCGGGCCGCTGATGCGGGGCGAACTGGCGCTGCGACGCCAGGACGGCCTGCGGGCCACACTCACCACTCGCGTGCACTACCACCGCAAGACCGCCGCCCGGACGGTCTGGGCCGTCGTTGGTCCCCTGCATAGGGCCATCGCACCGCAGCTGGTGCAACGGGCCGTCCGCGACGGTGGACGACGACGGGCACTCGCACACCACAGCTGATCCGCAGTCGGCTTGTAACCCCGTCGTATACATCTTCTCGAAGACGGTTGCCGGATCACGGGATTCGGCGGCCGTCGAGGAGGAATCAGATGAACGACGACGGCGGCCGCACCGTGAGACCGACATGATTGCATTGCAGCCATCTCCCGCGGTCGCTGTCGCCGCGCCCACGGCCCGGGGTGGGCTGCAACGATTGCGAAACGTCGCCCCAACCAGCCGGGTCATGGTCGTGGCAACCATGGTCTCGATGGTCGCCTTCCTCGACACGACGGTGGTGAACCTGGCGCTGCCGGCCACCGCGCGCGACCTCGGCGGCGGGCTCTGTTTGCAGCAGTGGATCGTCGACGGTTATCTGCTGGCGCAGGCGGCCACGATCCTGCCCGGCGGCTCCCTGTCCGACCTGTTCGGGCGGGTGCCGGTGATCCGCCTGGGACTGGTGGCCTTCGGGACGGGTTCGGTGCTCGCGGCCGGCGCCCCCACGCCGGTGATGCTGATCGCCGGGCGCATCGTCCAGGGTCTCGGCGCCGCGTTTCTGGTGCCCGGGTCGCTTGCGTTGATCAATTCGACGTTCGATCGCGGGGAGCGCGCGACGGCCATCGGCACCTGGACCGCGTGGACGGGCACGGCGTTCGCGCTCGGCCCGCTGCTGGGCGGCCTTGCGGTCGACTTGCTGAGTTGGCGATGGATCTACGTCCTGTCGGCCGTTCCGATGGTCATCGGTTTCGCGTTGACATTCTGGCTGCACCCGATGCCGCGGCCGGCCCAGCGCGTCCGCGTCGACGTCACCGGTGCGGTCCTGTCGGCCGTGGGGCTGGCCGCCACGGTGTATGCCCTGATCGAATCGCGCGAGCACGGCTGGTCCGATCCCCGCGTCGCCGCCTCGCTGTGTGTGGGCGTCGCCGCGCTGGTCGCGTTTGCGGCGTGGCAGCGCCGCGCCCCGCACCCCCTGGTGCCGCTCGGGCTGTTCCGGATTCGCAATTTCGCGGGTGCCAATGTGACCACCGGCTTCGTCTACGGCGCCATCACGATGGGCGCGCTGGCGGTCGCTCTGTACACGCAGGAGGTCGCCGGTTATTGCGCGACCGTCGCGGGATTGGCCACGCTACCCACGCCGATCATCTCGTTCCTGTTCGCTAAGCGCGTCGGCAGGCTCGCCGCACGCATCGGGCCTCGGATCTGTTTGACGACGGGCCCGCTGCTGGCCGGGTTGGGGCTGCTGCTCATCCGTCCCGGTCACGGGTTCAACATCGTCACGCACCTGCTGCCCGGGACGATCGTGGTGGCCGTCGGTTCGGTGCTCACCCTGACGCCGCTGGCCGCGGTGAATCTGTCCTCGGTCGACGCGGCCCGCAGCGGGGTCGCGGCGGCGCTGCAAAACGCCGTGGGCAGGACGTCGGCGCTGGGTTCCGTTGCCTGCGTGGGCCTGATCGCGGCCGGCACGCTGACGGACGCCAGCTTCGCGCGGCTGCTGCACGTCGCCGCCGGCCTGTACTTCGTCGGCGCGCTGGTGGCCGGTCTCTTGGTCACCGGCCGCATCCATCCCGTCGAAGAGGTCCCCCGCAAAGTCGCCGTCGGCGTGGCCTGACCGCATACACTCTGGCCGCATGACCGAACGCCGCACCGCCGTCGATGTCGTCAAGGGAATCGACCTGTCCGGCAAGACATGTGTGATCACCGGTGCGTCGACCGGGCTGGGCCGCGAGTCGGCCCGAGCGTTGGCCGCCGCCGGCGCGCACGTCGTCCTGGCGGCGCGCAACCATGCCGCCCTGGCCGAAACGGTCGGATGGATAGCGCAGGACCTACCCGGCGCGCGTACCTCGACCGTGCATCTCGACCTGACCGCGCTGTCGAGCGTTCGCGCGGCGGCCGCGGCGATCACCGACATCGCGCCGGCGATCCACGTCTTGATGAACAACGCCGGGGTCATGTTCACCCCGTTCGGGCGGACGGCGGACGGGTTCGAAACCCAGATCGGGACAAACCATTTCGGCCATTTCGAGCTCACCCGGCTACTGACGCGTCCGTTGGCCGCCGCACAGGGCGCCCGGCTGGTCGTGCTGTCCTCCGGCGGGCACATCATGGGCGACGTCGACTTCGACGATCCCAACTGGGAGCGCCGCGACTACGACAAGTTCGTCGCCTACGGCGCGTCCAAGACGGCCAACATCCTGTACGCCAGGGAGGCCGACCGCCGCCTGCGCGACGCGGGCATTCGCGCCTTCGCCGTCCATCCCGGCACCGTGGCCACCTCGCTGGCGCGCTACATGTCCCACGAGGATTTCTCCAACCTCCGCAGGCTCGTCGCCGCCAACAGCGCGGCGCGCGGCGAACCGAGCGACGGCCGTCTCGACTTCCTCACACCGGATCGGGGTGCGGCCACGCAGGTCTGGGCCGCGGTCAGCCCGCAGCTCGCCGGCCGGGGCGGGCTGTACCTGGAAGACTGCCGGATCAGCGACGGGCTCGCCCCCCACGCGCGCGACGACCAACGCGCGGCTGACTGGTGGGCCCTCTCCGAGCGGTTGTGCGCGATCTAGTAGCACAGCCCGACGATGCGGGATTACCGGCTCGGCGGCAGCGGCTCCCACTCGCTCGCGAGCCGCGCGGTGAAGGACGGCGGCCGGCGCTCGAGGAAAGCGGCGACCCCTTCGCGCGCGTCGGCGGTGCCCATCACCCGTTGGTGCAGCCGGGTTTCCAGAGCCGCGACCTGGCGCGGGGTGTAGCCGTTGATCGCGGTGTCCCACAGCAGCCGCTTGCACAGCGCCGCCGACATCGGCGCCACGTTGACCGCGATGTCGCGGGCCACCGCCACCGCGTGGTCGAGCACTTGGTCGGCGGGCAGCGCCCGGTTTGCGATGCCGAGCGTCACCGCCTCGGCCCCGCCGAAGGTCCGCCCCGTCAGCAGGATGTCCGCGGCCACCCCCAACGTGGTCAGCTGCGCAAGCGTCCAGTGCGCCATGCAGTCGGGGAGCACTCCCCGACGGACCTGCACCACACCGTATTTCGCGTCGCCGGCGACGATGCGCAGGTCCGCCTGCAGGGCGATGGTCAGCCCGATGCCGATCGCGTGGCCGTTGACGGCGGCGATCACCGGCTTGCGCAACTCGAACGCGGCCGGGGTGATCGGTGACGCCGAGAATTCCTCGCCCGGGGCGTCGAAAGGGCTTGTCTCGCCGGAGAAATCCGCCCCGGCACAGAATGCGCGCCCGGCCCCGGTCACAACGATGGCCCGGACGTCGTCGTCACCGTCGCAGTCGGAGTAGGCCCGGCCCAGCAGCGCGCCCATCTCGGCGGTGTAGGCGTTGAGGCGCTCGGGCCGATTCAACGTGAGCACCGCCACGCCCGCGTCGACGTCGACGGTGAGGTCGGAACTCATCGCAGCGCCGGCGTGCGGTGCAGGGCGCCGATCAGGTCCGCGACGTCCGCGGCGGCCGGCGAGTAACCCGGGAAATAGCAGCACACCTCGGCGGCGCGCTCTCCGAATCGGGCGGCGATCTGCCGTGCGCACTCCTCGGGCGTGCCGACGATCCCGATCCGGGCCACCATCTCGTCGCTGACGAGCCGGCGCATTTCGGGGAAGCGGGCCTGTTTGGACAGGGCATTCAGCTCGGGCTGGACGTCGGCCCAGCCCTCGGCCTCCAGCACGGGCAGGTAGGCCGGCGTCGAGCCGTAGAAGGAGATTAGCGACGCCACACCGCCGATCGCGGCGGCCAGGCCCGCCTCGTCGCGGCCGACGGCGACCATGGCCTGCACGACGATCTCGAAGTCCTCGGCGGATCGCTTGGAGCGCCGCAGGCCCTCTTCCACGGCGGGGAGGGTGCGTTCGGCGAAGTGGCGGGCGCTGTTGAACGGCATCACCAGCAGCCCGTCGGCCACCTCGGCGGCGGTGCGCGTCATCACCGGGCCCAGCGCCCCCAGCAGCACCGGCGGCGGCCCGAACGGGTTGGGCCCGGGATTGAAGTTGGGCGCCATGATGGTGTGGGTGAAGAATTCGCCGCGAAAGTCCAAGCGGGCGCGGCCTTCCCAGGCCGCGAAGATCGCCTTGATCGCCGAGACGGTTTCGGCCATCCGGGCCGCGGGCCGCTCCCACCTACTGCCGTAACGCTTTTCGATGTGGGCCTTCACCTGCGAGCCGAGGCCGAGCCGGAACCGCCCGCCGCTGTAGAGCTGCAGGTCGTAGGCGGCGTGCGCCAGGTGCAGCGGGCTGCGGGGCGGCGCGATCGCCACGTTCGTCATCAGGTCCAGTCCGGTGGTGCCGGCGGCGAGGATCAGCGGGAAGAACACGTCGTGCTGGCCCTCGAAGGTGAACAGGCCGTCGGCTCCGGTCGCAGCGATCTCGGCGGCGCTCGCCGCCGCGTCCACCGGTGAGCCGTCGACCTGCAGATGTACCTTCATCTACTCCCCTGTCGCGTCATTCGGAAAGCTGGAACTCCACCACCTCGGCGAGCGCGTCGACCGCCTCGCGCAGCGCCGCCAATCGCTCGGAGGCCGACGGCGCCGACAGCACCGTGTAGAGGTCGGCCGTGCCGATGGGGATGCGAGAGGCCAACGCGTACAAGCGTTGTCCGGGGTCGCCGGCCGGGTCCTCGCCCAGCAGCGCCGCGCGGTCCGGCAGCGCCACGCCGCGCGCGTCGGCGATCCGCTCGAACAGCGCCATCACCCTGTCCTCGACCTCGACCAGCTGGGCGGCCGTGACCGGATCGCCCGGCTCGTCGGGCCACGCGGTCACGGTCGCCCGCGGGTAGGGGTCGTCGGGCAACCACTCGGAGACCCGGATCCGTTCGCCGGTCCGGCACTGCATGGAGTACCGCCCGCCACCGTGGTCGACGCATTCGGTGATCTCGGCCAACACCCCGACGTCGTAACGCACCTCGCCGCCGCCGACCTCGCGTCCCCGCGAGATCAGCACTACACCGAACGGGTCGCCGGTGTCCAGGCAGTGCCGGACCAGCGCGCCGTAGCGCGGCTCGAAGATCCGCAACGGCAGGTTTTGGTCGGGCAGCAGCGCCGACTCCAGCGGGAACATCGCCAACTCCATCAGATCTCCAGCTCGGCCACCAGCGCGTCGACCACCGCCCGCAGGTCGCCATCGTGTTCCTCGGCCACCCGGCGTTGCCGTTGATAAGAGGCGCCCACCCTGGGGATCTCGGCCACCGCCGCCAGCTCGTCGACGCAGTCCAACGATTTCGCCACGGGCTCAAGCCGATTCAGCACGTCGTCGAGGTCCTCGGTGACGAGCCGCTCGTTGCTGTCGGCGTCCTGGATGATGATGGCGTCCAGCCCGTAGCGGGCCGCGCGCCACTTGTTCTCCTGGTTGTGCCACGGCGGCATGGTCGGCAACGTCTCGTCGGCTTCCAGCCTGCGGTCCAGGTCCACCACCAGGCAGTGCGTCAGCGCCACCAACGCGCCCAGCTCCCGCAGGTTGGACACGCCGTCACAGATCCGTACCTCGAGGGTGCCCAGGTGCGGCGAAGGCCTGATGTCCCAACGGACTTCGTCGACGTGATCGATGATGCCGGTCTTCTTCTGGTCGTAGACGAACCCCTCGAACTCCGGCCAGGTCTGGAACTGGAACGGCAGGCCGGCGGTGGGCAACTGCTGGAACATCATCGCGCGGTTGCTGGCGTACCCGGTGTCCACCCCGGTCCACCACGGTGAGGACGCCGACAGCGCCAGCAGGTGCGGGTAGTACTTCAGCAGGGACGTCATGATCGGCATCACCTTGTGCGCCGAGGAGATTCCGACGTGCACGTGCACGCCCCAGATCAGCATCTGCCTGCCCCACCACTGCGTGCGCTTGATCAGTTCGGCGTAGCGGGGCGCGTCGGTGAGCTTCTGGGTGGACCACTGCGCGAACGGGTGGGCGCCGGCGCTGAAGAGTTCGATGCCCCGGTCGCGGACGATCCGCTGCGCGGGCCCGAGGGTTTCCCGCAGATCCTCCATGGCCTCGCCGGTGGACCTGCAGACGCCGCTGACGACCTCGACCGTGTTGCGCAGCAATTCCTTGTGTACGCGCGGGTTTTCGCCGATCTCGGCGATCACCGCGGTGGCCTCGTTGCTCAGGTCGCGGGTCTGCGCGTCGACGAGCGCGAACTCCCACTCCACGCCGAGGGTCGGCCTCGGTGACCGGGCGAAATCGATGCGCGCGTGGGCCCTGTTAGCCGGCACCGATCACACCGCACGCGACCCGCTTGCCGGCGTCACCGGTGCTCATCGTCATCTGGTCGGGGCCCGGGGTGCCGTTGGCCTGGTTGTACCGCTCCGGCGGGATGTTGGCGAAGTTGTCGGCGCCGGCGTGGATGATGATCGCCGTCTTCTGGCCGCTGAGCAGGTCGTCCATGGCGAAGGCGTCCGTCGTGGTCATCAGCATCCCGGACCCGTCCTTGCGCACCTGGAGCGAGGTGAGGTCACCGCTGGCGGGCTCGGCGGCGTGCCCGGGCGTCTGGAAGTGCCCGCCGGCGGACAGGAAATCGCCCGGCGCGCCACCGGTCGGGGCGACGGAGTTGGGCTCGCACTTGCCGACCTTGTGGATGTGCACCCCGTGGAAGCCGGGCGAGAGCACCCCGTTGGCGGTCGTCTCGATGGTGACCGTGGCGTAGCCGTTGTTGAACTGGAACGAGGCGGTCGCGACCTGGGTGCCGTCGGGCGCCTTCAGGTGGGTGACGATGCTCGGCCCCGACGGCGCGGCGACGGGCCCGCCCTCCGGCGTGCCGGTTCCCGACGGCGCCGGCGAACCGGTCCACACCGCCGGCGTGGTGCCCGGGGACGTCGAGGCGTGCTGGGGCGACGAGCACGCGCCGAGCAGCGCGACCGAAGTTGCTGCGGAGAGCGCGGAAACGGTGACGGCGGCAGTGCGGTAACCAGCGAGCTGAGGCATAGCGGAAGCCTAGCCGCTGACGGGTCAACCCGTAACGAGGACGATGACCCCGGGCGGTTGCCCGGTCAGCGCCGGGATGCGCGGTTCGACGGGCGCGCCCAGGATTTTGCCGACCGCGTCCGCGGTGGCGTGCTCGTCGTCGGCGTCGGTGTAATACACCGTGGTGGCCGAGACGTCGGGCACGGTCAGGTTGTCGACTTTGGTCACGTTGAAGCCGCCGGCCGTGAGCTGATCCTTGGTGCGCGACGCGACGCCCTCTTTTGTCGAGATGTTGTACACCTGCACCTCGGACCGGTTGGCCGCGGGCTTAGTGCTGGTCGGCGTGGCCGACGTGCTGGTGGCGGACGACGTGGACACCGCCGAGGCCGAGTCGTCCTCGGAGCTGCCGGACGACCCCAGCGCCTGCCAGCCGAGCAGCAGGAATACGACCCCCAGGAACAACAGCACCATCACCATCGCCCGCAGGGGCAGCCCCGTGGAGTCGGGGACTCGCTCTTTCATCGAGCCCACTGTAGCGAGTCAGGTCACCTCGAAGCCGAGGCGCCGCGCCGCCCGCGCCTTCTGCCGGCTGGCCCGCAGCCGCCGCAGCCGCTTCACCAGCATCGGGTCCGCGGCCAGCGCCTCGGGCCGGTCGACGAGCGCGTTGAGCACCTGGTAGTAGCGCGTCGCCGACATCGAGAACAGCTCTTTGATCGCTTCCTCTTTTACGCCCGCGAATTTCCACCACTGACGTTCGAAGGCGAGGATGTCGTGTTCGCGGCGGGTGAGGCCATCTGCGATCTCGGCATCGTCCCCCGATCGATTTGCCCGCGCCATGGCGCTGTCCATATAGCTTCCCCTGGACCCTTCCGGCGATTCTCGGCTGCTGTAGATGACTTGACTTACCTGAGGGCGTGTTTCGGCGAATATTGAATCACGGCGCAAACCCTCAAGCCGTCATCCAGACCCGCGAGTCGGCCGATTGGCTCAGATTGCCCGGAGAACACGGCCGGCTTCCGCCCGTGCGGGCGTGCGGTAGCTTAGCCGACCATGGCAGTCGTACCGATCCGGATCGTCGGGGATCCGGTCTTGCACACCCCGACGCAGCCGGTGCCGGTCGGCGCCGACGGATCGCTGCCGCCGGACCTGGCGGAGCTGATCGCCAACATGTACGACACCATGGATGCCGCACACGGAGTCGGCCTGGCCGCCAACCAGATCGGCGTCGGGTTGCGCGTCTTCGTCTACGACTGCGCCGACGACCGGGGCCGGACCGACCGGCGCCGCGGCGTGGTCGTCAACCCGGTGCTGGAAACCTCCGAGATCCCGGAGACGATGCCCGATCCGGACAACGACGACGAGGGCTGCCTCTCGGTCCCCGGCGAGTCGTTTCCCACCGGCCGCGCCAGCTGGGCGCGCGTCACCGGCCTCGACGCCGACGGCAAGGCCGTCGAGCTCGAGGGCACCGGCCTGTTCGCGCGCATGCTGCAGCACGAGACCGGGCATCTGGATGGCTTCCTGTACCTGGACCGGCTGATCGGTCGCCACGCCCGCAGCGCGAAGCGCGCCGTCAAGTCGCACGGCTGGGGCGTGCCGGGGCTGTCGTGGCTGCCGGGCGAGGGGCCGGACCCCTTCGGTCACTGATGTTCTCGTGGCCGGAGTTGGGCACGCGGGTGACGCTGCGCTACCGGCGCCCCCCCGGCTCGGTCCCGCCCCTGACCGACGCCGTGGGCCACCTGCTGGCGGTCGACCCGGTGGTGCGGGTGCGGACCAAGACGGGCGCGGTCACCGAGGTGTTGCCCGACGACGTGGTCGCGCTGCGGGTGCTGACCGACGCCCCGGTGCGCACCTCCGAAATCCGGGCGCTGGAGCGCGCGGCCGCCGACGCGTCGCCCGGCGTGGAACGCGCGTGGCTCGAGGGCTGGCTGCTACGCGCCGGGACCGGCGTGGATCTCGCTGTGCCGCTGGATGTTTCGGCCCGAGCAAGCGCCATTGCGGCGATCGCGGACTGGTATGAGCGCCGCGGCATGACGGCGCGCCTGGCGATACCCGATCGCTTGTTGCCGCTGCCGCCGGGGCTGAGCGCCGAACGCACAGAACGCGTCTTGGTGCGTGACGTCTCGGCGCCGGCGCGGGACGGCACGCGCTGGGTGGGCCTGCCGACGGCCGGCGACGACCCGGCCACCTACGAAGCGCAGTTGGCCCTGGCCGCGGCGCGCGGCGCGACCCGGGCCTATCTGGTCGTTGCGGACGATGACACCGGCATGCTGCGACTGGCCGACGCGCTGGGCTTCCGGGCGCACCACAGCCGCCGCTACTTTCCGGCCCGCTCCCCCGCCTGGGATACCGTCTAGCGATGCACGATGGCGGCGACCCGCAGCACCCGGCTCCGCCGCCCTTGCGATCGCCGCAGATTGATGGCGGCGACCCGCAGCGCCCGGCTTCGCCGCCCTTGCGATCGCCGCAGATTGATGGCGGCGACCCGCAGCGCCCGGCTTCGCCGCCCTTGCGATCGCCGCTGCGGCTGGCCACCTGGAACGTGAACTCGATTCGCAGTCGCCTGCCCCGCGTCCTCGACTGGCTGGCGCGCGCCGACGTCGACGTGCTGGCCATGCAGGAGACCAAATGTTCCGACAGCCAATTTCCCACGCTGCCGTTTTTCGAACTCGGCTACGAGGTGGCGCATGTCGGCTTCAATCAGTGGAACGGCGTGGCGATCGCCTCGCGGGTGGGCCTCGACGACGTGCAGATCGGATTCGACGGTCAGCCCACCTGGAGCAGCAAACCGGAGGTGGCAGCCACGGCCGAAGCCCGCGCGCTGGGCGCCACCTGCGATGGCGTCCGGGTCTGGAGCCTGTATGTGCCCAACGGCCGCGCGCTGGGCGACCCGCACTACACCTACAAGCTGGAATGGCTTGCCGCGCTGCGTGATACGGCGGCGGGGTGGTTGCGCGACGACCCCACCGCGCAGATCGCACTGGCCGGCGACTGGAACATCGCCCCGACCGACGACGACGTCTGGAGCACCGAATACTACGTCGGCGCCACCCACGTCTCCGAGCCGGAGCGCCGGGCGTTCGGCGCCATCGTCGAAGCCCAATTCACCGACGTGGTAAGGCCTTTCACGCCCGGTCCGGGGGTCTACACGTACTGGGACTACACCCAGCTCCGGTTTCCGAAACGGCAAGGCATGCGCATCGACTTCATCCTGGCCTCACCGGAATTGGCCACCCGCGTGACGGACGCCCAGATCGTGCGCGACGAGCGCAAGGGAAAGGCCGCCAGCGATCACGCACCGGTGCAAATCGACATAAGGCGAGGCTAAATCGCGTTGAACTCGTTCGCGCCGCGCCCATAACCAGGTTAAGCTCAGGCAAATTAAATGCGACTGCTCGTTGTCTGCGCGTTTGCAAGGTGGCAGGCTTTGATTTTGTTAGAACCGACGAACAGTGTTTTTTTGCCGTTAACGACGCGTTCAGCGGGTATAGCTCACCGGTGACGCGCGTTCGCGGCAAGGGCAGGAAAGCCAAGGAGTCATGATGAGTGTCATCGGCGGGGCAGTCCGAGGGGTGGGTCAAGCGGTGAATCGCGCGGCAAGCGCGACGCCCGCGGCCGCCGGCGCCGTGGGTGGCGCGGCGGTGAACGGAGTCATCGGCGGCGTCACGGGGGCCGCCGAGGGCATCAAAAAGGGAATGAGCAGCGGCAGCCACTCGACGCCCGCGGCGGCGGTGGCCATCGGCGCGCTCGGCGTCGCGGGGCTGGTCGAGTGGCCGGTGCTGTTGGCGGTGGGCGGCGGTGCCCTGTTGCTGCAACGGCTGAGCCACCGGAACGGATCGGGCAACCCGGCGCCCAAGGCCAGCCTCAAGGCCGTGCCCGCGGAACCGGCGGAGCAGAAATCGGCGCCGCAGAAGGCGGCGCCACAGAAGGCGGCCGGCAAGTCGACGGCCAAGAAGGCGGCCGGGCGCCGGGCGGGCGGCACCGCGCTGCGTAGCACCAACTAACGGGACCGTTCGAAGCCGCTTTGAGCATTGCGACAGCGATACAACGATCTATGCCGTTGCGCGCCGTCGCGACGGGCATCCAGGCCACCACCTCGCTCGTCGAGGCCGGCATCACCATCGCCGCGATTCCGCTGCGCGAGGGCGCAAGGGCGATCGCGGGCGATCTGCCCCAGGAGAGTCCGGCAACACTGAGCCGCCGCTGCTGGCGCGGCGCCGAACGCGCCTGGATCGAGGTGCGGGGGCTGGACGGCGCTTCAGGTGACGAGCTCGGACGCTCGGTGCTCGACGCGCTGCTGGCCCACCCCGGCGTCGCATCCGCCGTCCTGAACTATCCGCTGTCGCGCGTCGTGGTCACCGTCTGCGACGCGGACACCTCGCTGCGCGACCTGTGCCGCATCGTCGACATCGCCGAGAAGCGTTGCGGCGCAGCCGAACCGCTGGCGCCCCCGACGAGCCTGCCGGGTGACGGCGTGGTGCTGGCGACCCGGGCTGCCACCGCGGCCGCCAGCGCGGCCGGGCTGGGCCTGGCGCTGACCGGCCGCGCGCTGCGCTGGCCGCGGATGCCGATCGGCGTCCTGGCGGGCGTGGTCGCCGTCGACTACCAACCGTGGCTGCGCCGCCTGCTCGAAGACCGCATCGGCCGGCCCGCGACCGACACGGCGCTGACCCTGGCCCTGACGGCCGCGGAAACCGTCACCCAGTCCCCCGCCTCGTTGTCCGTGGGCCTGCTGATGCAGTCGCTCAAGGCCGCCGAATGCCGCGCGGAGGCGCGCGCCTGGGTACACCACGAACCTCAGCTGGCCGGCCACGCCGACCATCCGCGCACCGACCCGTCGGCGGCGGCCAAGCCGCCGCGCGGCAGGCCGGACGACCACCACGCCGGCCGGTTCGCGCTCGTCCAGGCGGTCAGCGCCGGGATCGTCGGCGCCACCACCCGCAACCTCAACCAGGCGGCCCTGGCGGTCCTCGTGACCACCCCGGCGGCCAACCGCACGACGCCGGAGGCCTTCGCCGCGGCGCTGGGCCGGGGGCTGGCCGACCGGCACGCGGTCCTGGCGCTGCGCCCGGAGGCGCTGCGCCGCCTGGACCGGGTCGACGCGATCGTCATCGATCCCCGGGTGTTATGCACCACGAGCTTGCGGGTGTCGCTGATTCGCGGCGCTTCCGAAGCCGAGCTGCCCGCCGCGTGGTCGCGCGCCCAGCTGATGCTGGAGAAGAACCGGTTGCGCCCGGGCTGGCATCCGGTGCCCGCGATATCGCCCAGCGCGCCGGACGCGGAAGTCGAGGCGCTGTTCTGCTTCACGCACGACCCGTTGGCGTCGGCCGTCGTCGGCGAGGCACACCGGACGGGATCGGAACTGGTTTCGGTCGAGGACGATTCGCTGGGCGAGCTGCGGCCCGCGTTCGACGAGATCCGGCCGCTGGGGCGGGGTTCCGTCGACGACGCGCTGGCCGGTGCCGTGGCGGACCTGCACGAGGCGGGCCGCACAGTCGCCGTGCTGTCATCGCCGGGGGCGCAAGCCATTTGGTCTGCCGACGTGGCGCTTGGCATGATGCCCGAGCCCGGCGACGGTCCCCCGCCGTGGTACGCCGACCTGTTGCTGCCCGACCTGGGGGCGGCCTGGCGGGTGCTGCACGCGCTCCCGGCCGCCCGGGCCGCCGCCCAGCGCGGCGTCGGGATCTCGGCGGGCGCAACGGCGATGGGCTCGCTGCTGATGATCCCCGGTGTCCGTGGCATCGGACGCGGGCCGGTGACCAGTGGCGCCGCGGCCGGCGCGCTGTCGGGATACCTGCTGGCGCGCGGCATCATCCGGGCGGACACGCCCCGCCCGGCCCCCGTTCAGGAATGGCATGCGATGGCCGTCGAGCAGGTCCGCCGGGCGTTGCCGCCACCCGAGTCGGAGCCCGACGGCGACCCGAGGCGCCTGGCGCTGGCCACCCTCGGGGCCCCACAGCCGGAAACGCGCGCGCATGCCTTCCTGCAGTTCGTGGCCGCGGTCCGCGCCGAGCTGACCGACCCGCTGACCCCCGTGCTGGCGCTCGGCTCGGCGGCCAGCGCGGTGCTCGGCTCGCCGGTCGACGCCGTACTGGTCTTCTCGGTGCTGGCCGGGAACTCCATGCTGGCGGCAAGCCAGCGGCTGCGCGCCGAAAACCGGTTGAATCACCTTCTTGCACAACAGATCCCACCGGCCCGCAAGGTAATCGCCGACGCTGACGGGGAGCGGACGTATGCCGACGTCATCGCGGCGCAGCTCCAGCCCGGCGACGTCATCGAGGTGCGCACCCACGAGGTGGTGCCCGCCGACGCCCGGATCATCGAGGAGGTCGACGTCGAGGTCGACGAGTCGACGCTGACCGGTGAGTCGCTGTCGGTGGAGAAGCAGGTGGAGCCGACACCGGGCGCCGCGCTCGCCGAACGCCGCTGCATGCTGTACGCGGGGACGACCGTCGTCGCGGGAACCGCGGTGGCGGTGGTGACCGCGGTCGGGGCCGACACCCAGG
Organism: Mycobacterium sp. E735; assembly: GCF_001666955.1. Lineage (NCBI taxonomy): Bacteria > Bacillati > Actinomycetota > Actinomycetes > Mycobacteriales > Mycobacteriaceae > Mycobacterium > Mycobacterium sp. E735. The sequence continues at coordinate 28,735 of NZ_LZIX01000283.1, forward strand.
AACGCCGCGCCGCAGAACTGGTCTCCGGTGACCTGTCGTCGGACATCGGCCTGCAGCATCAACTGAGCCAGCTCACCAACCGCGCCTTCCCGGTCAGCATGACCGGCGGCGCGCTGGTCAGCGCGCTGGCGCTGCTGCGGGGCTCGGTGCTGCGCCAGGCGGTCGCCAGCGGCATCGCCATCGCCGTGGCGGCGGTGCCCGAGGGCATGCCGTTGGTGGCGACGCTGGCGCAGGCGGCGTCGGCGCGGCGGCTCACCAAATTCGGCGCGCTGGTGCGCGTCCCGCGCTCGGTGGAGGCGCTCGGCCGCATCGACGTGGTCTGCTTCGACAAGACCGGAACGCTCAGCCAGAACCGGTTGCGGGTGGCCGAAGTGGTTGCGGCGCCGAGCGCTTCGCGCGAGGAGGTGTTGCGCTGCGCCGCGCACGCCGCCCCGCCGTCCAACGGCGGCCCGCACGCGCACGCCACCGATGTCGCGATCCTCGAGGCCGCCGCGTCCGTCAACGGCCACAGCTCAAGCGCACCCGTCGCGCACCTGCCGTTCCGCTCCGGCCGGTCCTTCTCGGCCTCCGTGACGGACACCGAACTGGCCGTCAAGGGCGCCCCCGAAGTCGTGTTGGCCGCCTGCGGCGACGTGGGCCCCGCCCTGGAGGAGACGGTGGCCTCGATGGCCGGCCGGGGGCTGCGGGTGATCGCGGTGGCGCGGCGGCAGCTGAGTTCCGCCCAGGCCCAAGCCATTCGGCAGGATCCCGACGAGATCGCCGACTTCGCCCGCGACGGGCTGACGCTGACCGGGTTCCTCGGCCTGTCCGACACACCGCGCGCCGAGGCGGCGGGCCTGCTCGCGGATCTGCGCCGGCTGTCGGTGGGCGTCAAGCTGATCACGGGCGACCACCCGATCACCGCCCAGGCCATCGCCGAGGAGCTCGGGCTCAGCGTGACCGCCGAGCAGGTGATCAGCGGCGCCGAGTGGGATGCGTTGTCCCGCAAGGATCAAGAGCGCGTCGTGACCGAGCGGGTGATCTTCGCCCGGATGACACCGGAGAACAAGGTCCAGGTCGTTCAGACCCTCGAGAGCGCGGGGGTGCGCACGGCGATGGTCGGGGACGGGGCCAACGACGCCGCCGCCATTCGGGCGGCCACGGTCGGCATCGGCGTCGTCGCCGGCGGCAGCGACCCGGCGCACATGGCCGCCGACGTGGTACTGGTCGACGCCCGCATCGAGGGCCTGCTGCACGCCATCGAAGAGGGACGCCAACTCTGGCAACGGGTGCAGGCCGCGGTGTCCGTGCTGCTCGGCGGCAATGCCGGCGAGGTGTTGTTCGCCATCGTCGGCAGCGCGATAACCGGGACCTCACCGCTGAACACGCGGCAGCTGCTGTTGGTGAACATGATGACCGACGCGCTGCCGGCCGCGGCCCTCGCGGTGAGCAAGCCCAGCGGCCCGGTCGACCCGGGCATCCGGGGCCCGGATCAGCCCGCGTTGTGGCGCGCCGTCGCCATCCGCGGCGTCACCACGGCGGCCGCGACGACGGCGGCGTGGGCGATGGGCAGCGTCACCGGCCGCCCGCAGCGCGCGTCCACCGTGGCGCTGGTCGCGCTGGTGGGCGCCGAGCTGGGTCAAACGCTGCTGGATTCACACGCCCCGCTGGTGGTGTTCACCGCGGTGGGATCGCTGGCCGCGATGGGAACGCTGATCAGCATCCCCGTGGTCAGCCAACTGCTGGGATGCACACCGCTGGGTCCGGTCGGCTGGGCGCAGGGGCTGGGATCCGCCGCTGCGGCGACCGTCGCGATCGGGATTGCGAATCGTGCGCTGACGGGTCCGGACAAATCCGTCGCGGCCCCCGGTGAGGTGGGTGAACCTCTACGACCCCGGCCCGCCACAGCAGCGCATAGAGTTCCTGTAACGGCACCTTCAGCACCCGAGCAATAGAGGAAACTAGCGGATCGCCCCCGGCGTCGGTCATCGTCGACATAAGTCCGACGGTGGCCGCAGCACCCGGCGAGGCGGCAAACCCTTCGTTACTGAAAGGCAAATGATGGCGGAAAAGAAGTCACGCAGGGGAACGTCGCAGCGCGAGGCGGTGGAAAAGATCCGCGAAGGCGAGACGTTCGTCGTCAACCTTCCGGTCGTCGGCCAGATGGAGATTCCGCGGCCGGAGCAGCTGGCCTACTTCGGGGGCCTGGCCGCCCTGGCGGCGTTCGAACTCATCGACTGGCCGGTCGCCGTGGTCATCGCCGCTGGACACTTCCTGGCCGCCAACCACCACAACAAGCTCCTCGAAGAGCTCGGCGAGGCGATGGAAGAGGCCTGACCAGGCCTAACCGCTCCGGACGGCCCGGTCGAACCGCAACGTGACCCTGGTGCCCCCCGCGGTGCGCAGCGTGTCGACGTGATCGGCCAGCCCGCCGATCAAGGTCAGACCGCGGCCGCGCCGCCGGCTGCGCAGGCTGGCCGAGGAATCGCCCACCCACCGGCCGGTGTCGCTGATCGTGACGGCCAACGTGTGCTGGCGCAGGAAGGCCTCCACGGACACCGTCCGGCGCGGCTCGCCGTCGCTGCCGTGCTCAATCGCGTTGGTCACGGCTTCGCCGGTCGCCAGCAGGATGTCCAGCTCGCGCTTGGGGTCGACGGCCATGCCGGCCAGCCAGTTGCGTAGCCGGTCGCGCGCGACGGGAATCTGCCCCGGCGCAGCCGTGACCACGGTGGCGAAGCTGCGTGGGGTCTCGTGGCACGCCCGGAGCGCGAGCAGGACGACGTCGTCGCGGTAAGCGGTGGGCGGGGCCATCCGGGACAGCACCTCGGCGCAGACCGACTCGACGGGAAGGTCGACGCAGTCCGCGGCCGCGGCCCGCAGCCGGGCCAAGCCGTCGTCCAGCGTCTCGCCGACCCGCTCGATCAGGCCATCGGTGTACAGCAGGATCAGGCTCCCGGGTGGCAGGTTCGCCGTCGCGGTGGCGTCGGCCGGGTAGCTCTCGGCGTCGTGTTCCTTGATGGCGACCGGCAGGCGCCGGCCCGCGGTCAGGAACAGCGCGCGACGGTCGGGGTACACCACTAGCGGGTAGGGGTGGCCGGCGCAGCTGTAGCTGACGGTGGCGCAACCGGTGTCCGGCTCCGTCTCGACGAGGGCGTAGGCCACCGTCGCGCAACGCGCCCCCGCGACGCTGGCCCCGTACCGGTCCAGCGCACCCAGCACCGCGCCCGGTTCTCCCGCCGTCAGGGCCGAGGCCGCCACCGCGGCGCGCAGCCTGCTCATCACGATCGCGGCGGCCAACCCGTGGCCGACGACGTCGCCCACCGATATCGCGACCCGGTGGGTGCGATCCAGCGGCGTGACCGAATACCAGTCCCCGCCTACGCGCATCGCCTCGCCCGCGGGCTGATACACGGCGGCCACCACCGCGGCCGTCGAGCCGCGGTCCAGGTCCAGCAGCTGCTCCTGGAAGTCGACCGCGATGCGGTGCTCGCTCGCCAGGACGCGGACCCGGTCCACGGCCGAGGACGTCAGCTCGGCCATTCGGCCGAACGCATCGAGTTCGGCGGCGTCGAATTCGCGCGGCGTGGGCCACAGCAGGATAAGCACCCCGACGACGCGATCCGCGTGATCCCGCAACGGGTGGGCCACGCAGGCGCGAACGCTGCCGGCGGTGTCCTGCACCGCGTGCTGGTAGCGCGGCGGCAGGTCGAACGTGTCCGGGACCACCATCGACTCGCCGGTGCGCACGACGTCGGCGCCGACCACCGGGGAGTCGAGCGTGGTCACGTGGTAGCGGTCGCGCAGTTCGCCGGGCAGGTGGCCGGCGTATTCGAACCGGATGTGGCGTTCGCCGTCGAAGATGCCGATCGTGACGGTGGCGGCGTCGGCGGAGCCGAACGAGGATTCCAGCAAGGCGTCGAGGATCCCGGCGACCGTGTCGGCGGCCTGCAGCGCGGAGTCGAGCAGCACCAGGTCCGACGCCGCCGCGCGACGCTGGCGGTCGCGCTCGCGCGCCACCGCGGCCAGCCGCGACTTCACCCGGTCGATCAGCTCCTGGGAGCGGAACGGCTTGGGCAGGTAATCGTCGGCGCCACCGGCGTAGCCCTCGTCGATCGCCTCCGCCCCCGCCCGGGCCGACAGCATGAGGACCGGCGTGGCCGCCAGTTGCGGATCCGCGCGGATGGCCGCCACCAGTCCGAAGCCGTCGATGCCGGGCATCATGACGTCGGTGACGACCGCGTCCGGGCGCAGCTTCCGCGTCATCGCCAGCGCCGACTCTCCGTCGGCGGCGAGCACGGTCTCCCAATGGGCCGACAGCACCCGATCGAGATGGTGCCGCATGTCGGCGTTGTCGTCGGCGATGAGCACCAGCTGGCGCGACCTCTCGGGCGCGGGAGCCGGCCCGTCGCCCCCCGAGACGGGCGTGAGCCATTGCCGGGCCTCGGCCACATAGGGGTTGCTCTCGTCCAGCTGGCCGGCCGTCGCCTGATCCGCCTCGGTACCGATCGATCGCGGCAGCCGGACGGTCACCGTGGTCCCCCGGTCCAGTTCGCTGTCGATCTCCACGGTTCCGCTGTGCAGCTCGACGAGCCCGCGCACCAGCGAGAGCCCGATGCCGGTGCCCTCCACGCTCCGGCCGCGCAGGTTGTCCGCGCGGTAGAAGCGGTCGAACAGGCGGTCGAGGTCTTCGGCGGCGATCCCCACGCCGGTGTCGCGCATGGTGACGACGCAATACCCGGGCTCGGCACGCACCTGGACCGAAATCGAGCCGCGCAGTGTGTATTTCACCGCGTTGGACAGCAGGTTCAGGATGATCGTCTCCCACATGCCCGGGTCGACGTCGGCCAGCACCGGGGAACAGTCGACGACGAGCTCGAGCCCCGCCCGGCGGCAGAGCTCGGTGAACGACGACGCGATGTGGGCGGTCAGCGCACCGACATCGGTGCATGCCAGCTTCGCGTTCGCGCGGCCGGCCTCGATGCGGGAGAAGTCGAGCAGCGATTCGACCAGGCGCTGCAGCCGCCGCGCGTTGCGGCCCGCCGTGCTCAGCCGGTCCGCCAGCACGCTGTCCGGCGCCGCTTCGGACAGCGCGTCGTCGAGCGGCCCGAGCAGCAGCGTCAGCGGCGTGCGGAATTCGTGGCTGACGTTGGTCAGAAACGCCGTCTTCGCCCGGTCCAGCTCGGCCAGCGCGTCGGCCCGCTGCCGTTGCTGCTCGTAGGAGACGATCTGCGCGAACGTCGACGTGAGCTGGTCGGCGAGCAGCTGGCAGAAGCCGCGGTACTGCGTGTCCAGCGGGCGGCGGGGACTGAGGCCGACCACCAGCGCCCCCGCGGCCGCCGCCTCGCCGAGCGGCAACACCAGGCCCTGTCGGGGACATTCCTCGCCGAAAAGCTCCGCGATACCCGGGACTACGTCCTCGAGCCGGTCGATGACGCGCGCCGCTCGCGCACGTGGCGTCTTGTCCCAACCGGTGAGCTCGGCCAGCGAGCCCGGCAGCAGGCGGCGGACGGCGGGCGTCGCCCCGCGCAGCGTGCTGTTGCGCGCGCCCTCCCCGTCGCCTGCCACATAGACGGCGATGAACGGCAGGTCCAGCGGTTGTGCCCCACAAACCGCGACGGCGCTACTCACCGCGTCGTCGATGGTGCGCGCGTCCATGACGGCGGTCGCCACCGCGTTGAGCAGGTGCAGCCGCCGCCCGCTCAAGACCCGGCCGGTCGTTTCGATCACCGCGCAGAAAATCGCGGTGACCGGGCCCTCGCCGCCGATGATGGGGCTGTAGGTGAACGTGAAGTAGCGCTCCTGCGACTGACCGGCCGTCATCAGCGGCAACATCAGGTCGTCGGACCACGTGGCGACGCCGGTCTCCATTACGCTGGTGAGCATCGGCGAGATCTGCGGCCAGATCTCCGACCACACCTGCTCGGCGCGCGAACCCAGGGCGGCTGGGTGTTTGTCCCCCAGGATTTGCGCGTAGCCATCGTTGTACATCAGGAACAGGTCGCCAGGGCAGAGCCAGAGCACGATGGGAAACCTCGAAGTGAGCGCGACCGCCACGGCCACCCGTACCTCGGCCGGCCAGTCGGCGGGCGACCCCAACGGATGGGAGGCCCAGTCGAATTCGGCGAACCGGCGGCCCATCTCCCCGCCCAAACCGACCGCAGCCGCAAGATCGGCCGGCAGCGCCGGGGTCATTGCGGTCGCTTGTGTTGCAGCGCCTCGGACAGCGTGGGGTAGATGTCGAAGATGCGGTCCAGCTCGGTCACCTGGATAGGGCGAAGCACGGGGTCGTGGTCCGCGACCAGCCTGACTGGCGTGCCCGCTTCCTTGCCCGCGTCGTGGCACTCGAGCATGGCGTTCAGCGCGGCGCTGCCGAAGAAGTCGACCGCTTGCAGGTCGATGACGACGAGCCGGGCCGGGTGTGACTCGGCCAGCTTGAGCGCGGCGTTCAGCTGGGCGTTGACCTCATCGACGGTACTGGAGTCGACACCACCCTTGACGCGCACCACAACCGCGTCATCGAGAGATTCGTGTTCCACCGCCAACAACTTCTGTGCCTTTCGCAACCGTTCCGACGCGGTGCGCGCCGCTCGCAGTGCCTAGGAACACTAACGGTTTGCGGGCCGGCGCGTTCGCGTATTCCACTGGTTACCCAACGGACTCGTCGGATATCCGTTCATGCACCGTCAGCAGGACGTGATCAAACTGACTCTGCACCGCGGATGTGGCGCCGTCCAACGTGGTGACCTCGGCGAGCAGTTGCCGGGCCAGCGACCGCAGCTTCACATTGGTCTCCTGCGACCGCCACTGCAGCACCCGGAAGGCCTGCTCGGCGCTGACCCGATACACGTACATCAGCACCCCCTTCGCCTGCTCGATCGCCGCGCGGCTTTCGAACAGGTCGGGCAGTGCCTCGTCGAGCACCTCCTGGCGGGTCTCGTCCAAGGTGTTGGTGAGGTCGATGTAGTAGCCGGCGGTGCCCACCACGGCGCCCGACTCGTCGTGCATGCGGTCGGCCACCACGATCGCGTCGTGGACTCTGCCCGCCGTGTCGAGGAACCGGTGCCGGCTGGAGAACGACTCCGCGGACTCGAGCGCGTAGTCGAGCACCTCCTGGACGTGCCGACGGTCGTCGGGGTGCTTGTGCGACAACAACAGCTTCGTCGTCGGCTCGACGGTCCCCGGTTCGTATCCGTGCATCCTGGCGACCTCGTCGGACCACTCCCAGCGCTCGCCGATGAACCAGAACCGGAAGGCGCCGACGTTGAGATAGCGGGCGACCGCCTCGACGGGGCCCAGCTGTTGGCCGCGGGCACCGGCGGGTGTCGACCCGTCCGTCTCCCCTTGCTCTTGCACGTTTGCATTTTTCCATTCGGCGGATAAACCCGGCTACCGCCCCGGCGGATTGGCCGCCCACCTGCCGAGTGGCCTGGGGTGGGGGTAACGTCGCGGGCGGAACATCCAAATACGCGGGAGCGCACGTCGAATGCGCTGAGAGGACGGCTTGCGGCCGTCGACCGTACGAACCTGACCGGGTAATGCCGGCGTAGGGAGATGAAGAAATGACCGATGTACTTTCCAAAGCCGTCGAGGCGTCCGTCACCACGGGACCGATCGCGGGCAGCAGCAAGGTCTACCGCGAGCTGGACGGCGGTGCGCGCGTGCCGTTCCGGCGCGTGCACCTGTCCACCGGGGACCACTTCGACCTGTACGACACCTCTGGCCCGTACACCGACCCGGACGCGGTGATAGACGTGACGGCCGGGCTGCCGCCGCGGCCCGGGGTGGTCCGCGACCGCGGCACCCAGTTGCAGCGGGCCCGGGCCGGCGAGATCACCGCCGAGATGGCATACATCGCCGCCCGCGAGGACATGCCCGCCGAGCTGGTGCGCGACGAGGTCGCGCGCGGCCGCGCGGTGATCCCCGCCAACCACAACCACCCCGAGATCGAACCGATGATCATCGGCAAGGCCTTCGCGGTGAAGGTCAACGCCAACATCGGCAACTCCGCGGTGACGTCGTCGATCGCCGAGGAGGTCGACAAGATGGTGTGGGCCACCCGCTGGGGTGCGGACACCATCATGGACCTGTCCACCGGCAAGAACATCCACGAAACCCGCGAGTGGATCCTGCGCAACTCCCCCGTCCCGGTCGGCACCGTGCCGATCTACCAGGCGCTGGAAAAGGTCAAGGGCGACCCGACGGAACTGACGTGGGAGATCTACCGCGACACCGTGATCGAGCAGTGCGAGCAGGGCGTGGACTACATGACCGTGCACGCCGGCGTGCTGCTGCGGTATGTGCCGCTGACCGCCAAGCGGGTCACCGGGATCGTGTCGCGCGGCGGCTCGATCATGGCGGCCTGGTGCCTGGCACATCATCGGGAGTCGTTCCTCTACACCAACTTCGAGGAGCTCTGCGACATCTTCGCCCGCTACGACGTCACCTTCTCGCTCGGTGACGGGTTGCGGCCGGGCTCCATCGCCGACGCCAACGACGCCGCGCAGTTCGCCGAGCTGCGCACGCTGGGCGAACTGACCAAGATCGCGAAAGCCCATGGCGCACAGGTGATGATCGAGGGCCCCGGGCACGTCCCGATGCACAAGATCGTCGAGAACGTGCGGCTCGAAGAGGAGCTGTGCGAGGAGGCCCCGTTCTACACCCTGGGCCCGCTGGCCACCGACATCGCACCGGCCTACGACCACATCACGTCGGCGATCGGCGCGGCGATCATCGCCCAGGCCGGCACCGCGATGCTGTGCTACGTGACACCCAAGGAACACCTCGGGCTGCCGGACCGCAAGGACGTCAAGGACGGGGTGATCGCCTACAAGATCGCCGCCCACTCCGCAGACCTGGCCAAGGGCCATCCGCGGGCCCAGGAGCGCGACGATGCGTTGAGCACCGCACGCTTCGAGTTCCGCTGGAACGACCAGTTCGCGTTGTCGTTGGACCCCGACACCGCACGGGAATTCCACGACGAGACCCTGCCTGCCGAGCCCGCCAAGACGGCGCACTTCTGCTCGATGTGCGGGCCCAAGTTCTGCTCCATGCGGATCACCGCCGACGTTCGGGCCTACGCCGCCGAGCACGGGCTCGACAGCGAGGAGGCGATCGAGGGGGTCATGAACGAGGGCATGGCCGAGAAGTCGCGCGAGTTCGCCGAGCACGGCAACCGGGTGTACCTGCCGATCAGCCAGCAGTGATCCAACCGCTCCCGGTGCTGCCGCTGGCACCCCCGGGCGCCACGCCGCTGCGCGTGCTGTCCATCGCCGGGTCCGACTCGGGGGGCGGCGCCGGCATCCAGGCCGACATGCGCACCATGGCGCTACTCGGCGTGCACGCCTGCGTCGCGGTCTCCGCGGTCACCGTGCAGAACACGTTGGGCGTCAAGGGCTTTCACGAGGTGCCCGACGATGTCGTGGCCGCCCAGATCGAGGCGGTGGTGACCGACATCGGCGTGCAGGCCGCCAAGACCGGGATGCTGGCGTCGTCAACCATCATCGGCGCGGTGGCCGCCGCCTGGCGCCGGCTGGGTCTGACGGTCCCGCTCGTCGTCGATCCGGTGTGCGCGTCCATGCACGGCGACGCGTTGCTGGCTGCGTCGGCGCTGGATTCGCTTCGCGACCAATTGTTTCCGCTGGCCACGCTGGTGACGCCGAACCTCGACGAGGTGCGGCTGCTGGTGGGCGTCGACGTCGTGGATGTGGGGTCTCAGCGCGAGGCGGCCAAGGCCCTGCACGCGCTGGGGCCGCGGTGGGCACTGGTCAAGGGCGGCCACCTGCGGTCGTCGGATCGCAGCTGTGACCTGCTCTACGACGGTGCGTCCTGGTATGAGTTCGACGCCGAGCGGCTGCCCGGCGGCAACGACCACGGCGGCGGCGACACGCTGGCCACCGCGATCGCGTGCGCGCTGGCGCACGGCTACTCCGTGCCCGACGCGGTCGGGTTCGGGAAGCGGTGGGTCACCGAGTGCCTGCGCGCCTCCTATCCGTTGGGCCATGGACACGGGCCCGTCTCACCACTGTTTCGGTTGTCATGAACCTGGACCGGATCGCCGGTGTGGCGCACGAACCCGATCGGCCCGCCGCGGGTGTGGTGGTACTGACCCACGGCGCGGGTGGCAACCGGGATTCGCCGCTGCTGCAACAGGTTTGCGAGGAGTGGGCGCGGCGCGGCTGGCTCGCGGTCCGGTACAACCTGCCCTACCGGCGACGCCGCCCCAGCGGACCGCCGTCCGGCTCGGCGGCCGCCGACCGCGCCGGAATCGTCGAGGCGATCACGCTGTGCCGCGACCTCGCCGAGGGTCCGCTGATCGCAGGCGGACATTCCTATGGCGGCCGGCAGACGTCCATGGTGGTGGCCGACCGGGAGGCTTCCGTGGACCTGTTGACGCTGTTCTCGTACCCGGTGCATCCGCCGGGAAAGCCGGAGCGCGCGCGCACCGAGCACCTACCCGACATCAGGGTGCCGACCGTCTTCACGCACGGGACGTCGGACCCCTTCGGCACGCCCGAGGAGCTGCGCGCCGCCGCCGCACTGGTCACCGGCACCACGGCGGTCGTCGAGATCGCCGGCGCCCGGCACGATCTGCGGTCCAAGACGCTGAAGGTGGCGGCGCTGGCGGTCGAGGCCGCCCTCCAGTTGCTCGGGCGGAATTAGACAGTCTGGGCTGATCAGTCTAAACTGGCGTTGTGGACGGCATCGCTGAGTCCGCGGCCGCGGCGGCCCGCGACCTGCGGGTGGTGTTCAGCCGGCTGCGGCGTCAGTTGAGGGAACTCGCCACCGACGACGACCTGACTCCCTCGCAGACCGCGGTGCTGAACCGGCTCTGGAAAGAGGGGGCCTCATCGGCGAGTGTCCTGGCTGCGGCCGAACGGGTGCGTCCACAATCCATGGCCACGATAGTGGCCGCACTCGAGCAGCGGGGGCTCATCGAGCGCACGCCCGACCCGGAAGACGGCCGGCGGCAACTGATTTCGTTGACCGCAACGGGCCGGCGACGCGCGGAGAGCAACCGACAGGTCCGCGAGGAGTGGCTGGCGCGCGCCATCCACGAGCGGTATTCCGAACGCGAGCGTCGCGTCATCCTCGATGCGCTGACGCTGCTCGAGCGCTTGACCGAGTAACGAAAGGGCAAGGGCTGCCATGCAATTAGGTGTGCACTTCATCGATTTCCTGCCCGGCAACCCAGCGGCGCTGGGTCCGACGCTGGCCGATGCGGCCAAGGCCGCCGAACAGGGCGGCGCAACGCTGTTCACGCTGGCGGATCATTTCTTTCAGATGGAGGCGATGGGACGGGCGGAGGACCCGTTCCTCGAGGGCTACACGTCACTGGGCTTCCTGGCCGGACAGACGACCAAGATCGACCTGAGCCTGCTGGTCACCGGCGTCACGTATCGATACCCGGGAATGCTGGCCAAGGCGGTCACCACGCTTGACGTGCTGTCGCAGGGCCGCTCGGCGCTGGGGCTCGGCGCGGCCTGGTACGACCGCGAGCACCTCGCCCTCGGCTTCCCCTATCCGCCGGTGAGCCGGCGTTTCGAGATGCTCGAAGAGACGCTGCAGATCTGCCGTCAGATGTGGAGCGAGGACAACGGGCCCTACCGGGGCAAGCACTACCAGTTGGCCGAGACAATCTGTGAGCCGCAACCGATTCGGCGACCGCCGATCCTGATTGGCGGCGACGGCGAAAAGAAGACGCTACGGCTGGTCGCGCAGTACGCCGACATCTGGAACAGCACCGTGACCGATCCCGACGAGCTCAAGCACAAGATCGAGGTGCTGAACCGCCACTGCGAAACCGTCGGACGGGACCCGGGCGAGATCCGAAAGACGGTGGGCCTCTTCGTGAATCCGTTCGACGACCTCGACGGGTACTTCAGGACCGTCGAGCGCTTCGCCGAACTGGGCGTCGAGATGGTCAACGCCGGCCCATTCCCCGGCAACCCCGATCCCGTCGGCTTCATCCGGCGACTCGGCGACGACGTCATTCCCAGGCTCGACGAGATCGGTTGACTCCGACGGCCTTCCGGTCACCCCGGATAGCGGGAGTAGCAGGCGTCCATGTTGCCGGTCACGCCGCCGCGGAACGCCGCTATCCGGGTGAAACCGGCGGGCACGCTGGTGCCGTCGGCGTCGCTGGCGACGAGATGGTTGGTGAGCAACCCGGCCACCGCCTCGTCGAGATCACCGGCCGTCAGCAACAACTGCTTCTGCGACGACAGCTCGATGGGTTCGGCCATCTTGCGGTGCACCACGCCGGTCAGGCACGCCGTGCGCAGCGCGGTCCACGGGCTCTGCATGGCCAGCCCGCGTTCGTGCTGCACGGCGAGCGCGTACCGCGACATCACGACCGATAGGGCGGTGTCGTCGCCCTGCGGCAGGGTCTGCTCGTTCTCGTCGGCGACCTTGCCCATCGCCGCGAGCTTTGGCAGGTCGACCACGATCGTGTTGGTGGACGGGCAATAGGAAGCCGGCGGGCTGGATTTGGCGTCGGGGCAATCGGCAGCCTGGTAGGACAGCGCCGGCGGGCTCTTCGGGGAGAAGATCTTTCCCAGCAGTTCCATCAACGTCGACAGGGTGTCCTGGTCGATCGGGACCTCACCGGTCTCGGGGTTTCCGGTGCTGCTGTCGACGCGCAGAGCGTTGGGCAGATCGCCGCGGCGCTGCTCGATCTCCTTCTTGTCTATCCCCGCGCAGGCCGATGCCCCGTTGATGAAACCCATTTGGAAGGCGCTGATTCGGTCCAGGGCGGACCCGTGTTCGTCGTCGTTCTCGCTCTCGCTGTCGATCACGGGGTCGCGGGTCGTGATGATCCCGGCCAGCACATGGTCGAGCCCGTCGGCGGTGCTGAGCGTGAACCGCGGCGACTTGCCGTCGGCGACCCAGAACAGGTAGACGCCAGCGAAGCAGTCGGCCTGCTGCTCGTGCACGATCGTGGGGTCGCGTTTGGTCACCAGATGCGCCATGTTCTGCAGGGCATGGCCGAATTCGTGGGCCAGTACGCCGTTGACCGACATGTCGCCGAAGTACCGTTGCGCGACCGGCATGAACACCCCGCGGTCCCAGGCGATCAGGTTGCAGCGCGACGTGTAGAAGGCGTTGACGAGCTTGTAGGTGTCGTTGTGGCAAACGATCGGGCTGGACAGATCCTTCGAGTTGTAGGACACCATCTTTCCGACGGGAACGAAGCTTCCCTTCAGGGACTGCCCGTACACCGACTTCCAGTAGTCCTCGATATCGTTGACCGACAGCAACGACAACTTATCGATCGCGCCGTCGTCCGTGTTGACCACGGTGCCGGTTGCGGCGGGTGCGTTCGAGCGGATGCCGCTGGGGCCGTTGGTCGCGGGCAAGCCGCCCACCCGGAACGGATCGTTGAGCATCGAGAGCGCCCGCCCGTCGACGAAGGATGCACACCCCGCCACCACGATTGCCGCCGCCGCGCAGCTCAACGCCGCCCTCAGCAAGGCGGCCGCCCTGCGCGGACGGCCACCGGCCTGCTGACGTCGATTGCGCGCACGGCTCTTCATACCAACCTCATCCCGACCGGCTACAGGGCAGACCAAAGCGTCTCATTCTAGAGCGGTTGGCTAACCGTGACAGCCCGAATGAAAACACCGTCGAACGCCCGCGCCGGCCGCGTGGGCGCGCGATTGCGGGCGGCTTACCGGGGGTCGAACCAGGAGCGCCGGGTGGGTTGTCCGATGGCAATAGCGAACTCGGCGGCGCCGTTTCAGGCGCGTTGCCCGCTAGGGGCGCGGCGCCGTCGGTGCCGGCGTCTGCTGAGGCCCCACCGGGCCCCCGGGTCCCATCCCGCCGGGTCCCATCCCGCCGGGCCCCATCATGCCGCCGGGTCCGATCATGCCGGGCCCCATCATGCCGCCGGGCTGCATCATCGGGCAGGTGCCGGCACGGCCGCCGCCATAGCCGTGGCGCCAGCCGTAGTGGTCACCCGAGGACCAGCCCAAGAACAGCCCCGTGAAGAAGATGACCGCGACGACGAACACCACACCGGCGACGATGACCACCCATGCGGCCACGTGGCCCAGCCGACTGCGCGCGTACGGCCCGTCCCCGTGGTTGCCGGTCACGGGCCCAACGCTGGATTCAGGAGTTTCAGTCATGCCCAGGACGATGTCACACATATACCCACCGGGGGTAGGGACCATTGGCCCTAGTACGGGATTCGCGGGTCTGGTCAGATTGCCTAAATTGCGTGCAGGAGTCTGTCCCGAAGGAACGTGACGATGGCCAATTTGACACGGCGCGCGGCGCTTGCCGCGTTCGGTGCGCTGGGTGCGGGCGGCGTGCTGGGTCTGCGCTACGCGCGTCGCGGCATCTGGCCCGCAGGAGTCCGCCTCACCAACTGCGGCGGCTTCATGGGCGCCGGTCACATGGACATGAACCGCTACATGGACATGTTCATGCGGCACAGCGAAATCAGCCGGGTGGTCGAGGACATTCCCGGCGGCGTGCGCACCACCACCGAATCGACGTCCCCGGATCTGACCGCCCAACTCCAGGCGCACGTCTCGAGCATGTACGCCCACCTGGATCAGGGAACCGAAGTCAGCTGCATGAGCCAAACCCTGCCGACGCTATTCCGTCGTGCCGGCGGCTACCGGCGGCAGCTGACGTTCACCCCAGGGGGCGTGATCGCCGAGGAGACCGCCGACGACCCTGCCCTCACCGACGTCATCCGAGCGCACGCGCGCGAAGTCACCGGCTTCGTGGAGCAGGGCATGCCGGCCATGATGCAGCAGATGATGGGTCGCGGCGGGATGGGCTGCGGACGAATGATGAACCCGCACATGCCTTGACGGCGCAGGCCCTAGAAGGGCGGTGGATCCTCTGGGGGCGCGGGGCCGGCGGGTATCGAACTGGCCGGCGCCACGGGGTGGGCGGCCAGCCGGGCTTGGCGGTTGCGGTGCCGTTCGGTGGCGATGCGCTGGGCCCGGTTTTGGGCACGGGTGCGGGTGCGCAGCGGCATCATCGCGGTGCGCTCACCACACCGCTCGACGGGTGTGGGGGCCGGGGCGTCACCGGTGGGCACGCACAGGCCGGGGAACAGCAGCGCGCTGCCCGGGGTGGTGACGTAGGTGTGTCCGTCGGGCAGCCGCCAGATCAGGGTGCCGTCCTCCAGTTGTTCGTCGCGCCAGCCCCAAAAAGTTTTCAGCAAATGATGTTGGCGGCAAAGACATTTGAGGTTCGACGGGTGCGTCGCACCGCCCTCGGAGTACGGGATCGTGTGGTCGATGTCGCAGTCGACGGCCGGGCGGTCACAACCCGGGGCCCGGCACGTCAGGTCCCGGCACCGCACGAAGTCGGCGAGCCGGGTGGACGGGGTGTAGCGCGGCTCGGCCTCGGCCGGGGCGCCCAGGGGCACCAGCTTGGCCGAGCCGGCCAGCTCGGCCACGACCTCGGCGGTGATCAGTGCGTCCGCGCCCACCTCCGACGCCGGAGCCGACCCGGCGCCCTCGACGCTGGCCTGCTCGGCGATCACGTGAATGACGACCGGCGTTGCGCCAGGCCGCTTTCCGGCCGTGCAGTCGGGGCGCCCGCAGCGGCAGCCCAGCCGATCCGCGCCGGCGGCAAGCACCCCAAGCGCGTCGGCGCGCCGCTGATCCGCGCTGCGCGGGTCGTGCTCACACACCGTGGCCGCCAACGCATCCAGCCGCCGATCCAGCGCGTGGGCGTCGGGACTGAACAAGCTGCCGTGGATTTCGGACATGCCGCCCTCGAGATCCTCGACCCCGACCCAGCGCTCGGCCTGCGACTGGTCGCGGCGGCGCACCGCATCGACGTCGGCCTTCGCCACGATCTTGTCCACCTGGCCGGCCAACCGGCCCCGGGTCATGGAGGGCCACCTCGCCGCACGCATCGCCAGCTCGGCATCCACGGCGGCCAACACGGCGGCGTCTGTGATCAGATCGGTGCGGTACACGATCGTCTGGAACAACCGATAGCTGATGTCGCCCGCGCGGAACACCTCGGCCACCTGCGGCAGCCGCTCACGCATCGCGAGCGCATACCGCATGAAGCTGCCGGCCATCGCCAGGCTCACCCGAAACGCCGCGGCCACCTCGGCCCCCACCGCCGCCCAGGTGTCCACCGCCCAATCCGACTCCTCACCGCGCTGGGCGCGGCGCAGCTCGAACAACTCCCCGATGGCGTCCAGCCGGTCCGCGACCATCCGCGCCTCCAGCCGCCACGAGGAGCACATCCGTTCCACCAGCGCGCGGGATCGCTCACACCGGGGAGGCTCCCAGTACTCGTGTAGCCGTTTATCGAACATGTGTTCGAGTGTAGCGCGGCCCCCCGACAAGGCGCCGAGCAGCGGTTATGGCACCCGGGTCCGATGCCGCTTGTCGTGCGGTGGCACGCCGTTGACGCCGCCGATGGATTCCGCATAGCTGCCTACGGCGTATCCGACGCCAGACCCCATGATGGCCAGGGCGTCCCGGTTGACGGTGTCGACGGTTTCGCGGGGGCCTTGGTAGTTGGGGTCGAACGGGGCCCCGGCCTGCCCACCCCACAGCCGGGCCTGCACGGTGGTCTTCGGTTGCGACGCCCCGGCCGTCATGCCGCCGATCGGCACGCCCGCGACCATGAAGGGGTGGTAGTCGGCGAGCGTGTTCAGCGGCATGTCCGCGGGCCGCTTCCCGGCCAGGTTCAGGTAACCGGCCAGGGTGCGCTCGATGCCGGCCGACCCGTCGGGGACGTCCGCGTAAGTCACCCCGGGCGACGGCGGACCGGACTGATCGCCGTCTTCGGTGAAGAAGCCGGCGTTGGGAGAACCCAGCGTGGTGAAGTTGAGGTACATCGCGATGTCGTTGAGCTGATCGCTGTTCATGCCGAACACGTAGTCCATGACGCCGTTGAGCCCGTCCTCGTCGGCGCCCCAGAACGCGAACCGCACCGCGTTGTTCACGGGCGCCAGGGGGCCCAGCTGCAGCGCCGTCTCCAGCACCGCGGCCACCCCGGTTCCGTCGTCGTTGATGCCAGGGCCGCCGCGGGGGCTGTCGAGGTGCGCGCCCACCACGATCACGTCGTGCGGCGAGCCGGTCTTGGTCTGCGCCAGCACGTTCCGTGACGTGATCTTGACGTTTTGGGCGTCCAGCACCAGGCGGATTGGCGCGGTCGCGCCGGAGAGCGCGGTGGCGGTGGCCGGGTTGGCGACCGCGACGGGGACGGTCAGCTGCTTGAAGTAGCCGGGAGCGAACAGGGTGGGCGGGGCGCCCTGGCCGGCGGGCGCACTGAGCACGACGAGCGCCGCCGCACCCTTGGACACCGCGCTGTTCTGCTTGTCGACCACCGAACAACGTGTGTCGTCTACGACGGCGATCGACCCCTTGGGCAGCACGGCCGGATAATCGCCCGCCGCGCAGCCCGACGGCTGGGTGGGCCGGACCGGCTGCCCGGTGAGTCCGCCGGGCGGCGTCTGGACCAGCAGCGAGGCCTGGTCAACGGTGTAGCTGCGGCCGGCCACCGTCATCGACGGCCTGCCCGGGGAAACGGTGTAGAGCCGGTCGAACTGCGGCGTCAGCACCTCGAAACCTTTGTCACGCAACGCTTTAGCGATGTAGTCGACGCTGGCGTCGTAACCCGGCGTGCCGTCGGCCCGGTTGCCCTTGTTCGCATTGGCGATGTTCTGCAGCGCGCGCAGGTGGGTGAACATCGCCTCGGTGGTCACCTTGCCGGCCAGGCCGTGCGCCAGATCCGGTGCGGCAGTCGGGGATCCCGGCCGCGCCGATGTGCACGACGCCAGCAACAAGGTCACCAGCAGCATTGCCGCGCGCAGCCGACGGGTCATGGCTTGGTTAGCACGTGACGCGTGCGGTCCTCCATCGTGGGCACCCCGTTGTGGCCGCCGAGGTCCTGCGCGTACAGGCCCACCGCGTAGGCGACGCCACCGCCGTTGATGCCCAGAGCGGTCCTGTCGATGTGCTCGAGGGTATCCGTCTTCTGGTGATAGTTGGGGTCGAAGGGCTGGTCCGCGGTCCCGCCCCACAGCTTTGCCTGATCCGCGGACATCTTCACCTCGGCGCCGGAGAACAGGCCGCCGGCGGGGATGCCCGCCAGGGTGAATCCGTCGTAATCGGAACGGCCGTCGAACGAGGTGTCCTGCGCGGTCTTCCCGGCGGACTTCAGGTAGGCGACCAGGGTGCGTTCGATGCCGGCCGACCCCTCCGGCACCACCGGCTGGCCGCGAGCGTCCGCGGGCAGCGACTGGTCACCGTCATAGGTGAAGTAGCCGGGGTTCGGCGACGCGAGCATGTCGAAGTTCAGATACAGCGCAATGCTTTTGAGCCCGGTCAAGTCAAGCGACTCGACGTAGTTGCGCGAACCGATCAGCCCGAGTTCCTCCGCGCCCCAGAAGCCGAACCGCACCGCGTTACGTACCGGTGGCGAATTGCCCAGCCGCAGAGCGGTTTCCAATATCGCGGCCACGCCTGAACCGTTGTCGTTGATGCCCGGGCCTTCCGGCACGCTGTCCAAATGGGCGCCGGCCATCACGACATTGGTGGTCGAGCCGGTCTTGGTCTGGGCGATCACGTTGCGCGCCTTGAAACTCTGGACGCTCGCGTTCAGCTTGATGGTGACGCCCCCCGGCTGGGTGCGCAATTGCACGCCAACCGACTTGGTGACGCTTACCACCGGGATCTTGACGTTGGTGTCCGGGCCCAGCGTGCCACCCATCTGTTGCTCGTCGACGTTGTCGGCGACGATCATCGCGACCGCTCCGCGCTGCGCCGCGGCGTCTTCCTTCTGAGCGAAGGGGCAACCGCCCCGGTCCACCAGGACGACGGCTCCCTGAACCGGCAGGCTGCCGTAATCCGGAGGTGCGCAGCCGGGGCCGTTGCTGGCGGGCACGGCCACCAGCGGACCGCTCACTCCTCCCGGCGGGGTGCCGAGGCTGAAGTCCAGCGCGTGCGCCTCCACCGGCTTACCGCCGACGGTCACCTCCGGCTTGTCGCCGTGGAACACCCGCGCCGAGAACTCGGGGGTCTGCACGTCGAAACCGCTGCCGCGCAACGTGTTCACCACGTAGTCGACGCTGGCCTCGTAACCCGGGGTACCCACCGCCCGGGTACCGTTGTTGGCGTTGGCAATGTCCTGGAGCTTTGCCAGGTGCGCCATCATCGCGTCGCTCGTGACTTTGTCGTGCAGGGCGCTGGCGAATTGGGCCGCCGCGGCGGGGTCGCCCGTTGCCTGTTGCGAGTTTGCCGACTTGTGGAAGCAGCCGGTCGAGAATGCGGTCAGGGCGACCACGACGAGCGCCGCAGGTACCGTCGCGAATTTGTTCACCATCGCGCCCCAGGTTAGACCGCGGTGCCACCGGCCGGGATCAGGACACGGGCGGTATCAGACGTACAGGGCGCTGAACGGTGCAAAGGGGATGTTGCGCACCACAAACCACGCCCCGACCAAC